>CACYBL010000048.1 GCA_902772695.1 uncultured Elusimicrobium sp. | reverse complement strand
GGCATTCTCAAACACTACATCCGGCGATATTTCCCGCATACATTTAAAGTGGCCTTCCGGACATTTTTTTCCACCGTGTAAAGCACAGGGACGGCAGGGCAGATCTTTTACTTCCATGACGCGGTGCCCTTCTCCGTACGGAAAGAAACCCAATTCACGTGTGGTCGGCCCAAAAATCGCTAACGTTGGCACATCAAAAGCGGTAGCAATATGCATAGGACCTGAATCATTGGTGATAAATAATTTTAGATGGCGCATGAGAGCCATTAAATCGGCTAGACTTGTTTTGCCGCACAAACTAGCTGCGTGTCCGGTAGAAAGTTGACAGATTTTTTCACCTAAAGCCGTATCTTGTTTTCCCCCTCCCACGAGCACAGCCTGCACCCCTAATTCGCTTTGCAGCCGGCTGATGAGCTTAACGAAATATTCCATCGGCCAGCATTTGGTTGGCCAAGCGCTTCCGGCGTGGATGCCCACTAAAGTTTTACCGTTTAAGTTAAAATCCTTCATTAGACGTTCTACATTTTCTTCGGCTGAAGGGGCATAGCGCATATTTAATTTTTCAGCGGTAAATTTTTCTTTCACAATGCCTTGTAGTAGAGAAAGGTTACGTTCTGCATCGTGAATCATCCAAGAGAAAGGTACTGTTTTTGTATAGAACCACCGTCCTTCGCTGGAAGTAAATCCGATACGTATCGGTACGTTAGAAAGCCAAGCAATGAGGGCACTGCGAAAACTGCGGTGCGGAACAAGCAAAATGTCGGCTTTGGTAGCTTTAATGGCATTGGCCGTTTTCCACACTCCGGCAATTTTATTCCAACCTTTTTTATCATTCAGAATAATTTGGGAAACTTCTTTCATGGGTCGGAAAATATCTTCCGTTTGCGGGCGTGTGATTACTACAATTTTTGCCTCCGGAAACAGCTTTGCTGTTTTTTGGATAAGCGGTGTAGTAAGTACACTGTCACCAATAAACGAAGTTTGGAAAATGGCAATAGTATTTACTTTTTTCCCGTTATTTTCTGTATGCTTATAAGCCCAATCTCCTAATTTGGGTTCACGGAATTTGACGGGGATTTCCCACTCTTTTAGTACAGCCAAGTATTTATCCAGGGTATGGCGTTCTAAAACAGGTGACATCCGGTGAAAGCGTACAAGAAGCCGGCGTTCCAAGGAATTTTTGTCATAACGGATACGATTGGGTACACGGCTGAAAAAACTCAATAAAACGGTTTTTAGGGTAACGTGCAAGTCTAACAAATGCGTGAAATTGCCTGCGCGGATTTGGCGGATGTTTCCCCATAAGCTGGGTTTCGCCACCATGATTTCATCGATATCCGGATGACCGGCAAGAACCTGGGCAAACTGTGGCTTTACCAACAGCGTAATACGGGCGTTGGGCCAAGCTGCTTTAATGTTTTTATAGACGGGCGAAGATAATACAATATCGCCTAAAGAAGATAAACGGATCACGAGGATATTAGGTTGTTTTTCGTTCATAATTTTCTACCACTTCTTTAATTTTTTGAGTTGCTCCTTTGAAACTTAAAGCTGTTTTGCGGGCCTTTTGGGACATGTTTTCCAATTGCTCCTTTTCCTTTATCAACCGTAAAACGGTCGATTTGAAATTCTGTTCATTTACCAGTATCCCTCCCCCGTTTTCTAGCAATGCTTGAGCAGTGTGCGGAGCATTATAAAAATGGGGCCCAAATAAAACGGTTTTGGATAAAATAGCCGGTTCCAATAAATTGTGGGCCCCTTTGTTTGCAACAGATCCTCCCACAAAAGTAAGCGTGGCTCGCGCGTAGAGAGAAGGCAGCAACCCCATGACATCTGCGCAGAGTATGGCAGTTTGCTTCGGGAAAGTTTTATCACTAATAAAAGCATGCGGTAGTCCGCTTTGACGTAAAGTATCGCGGATTTCCGTCACACGTTCCAAATGGCGTGGAGCAAAAATAATTTTAATTTCATTCTTGATAAATTCCGGTGCCGCACGCAATAACATAGTTTCTTCTTGTGGGTGGGTGCTACCCAGCACTAATAATGGTTTACCGTTCCATCCTAACGCCGTGAGCAATTTGTCTACTTCGGACAATTTGGATGGGGCATCATTAAGGGTATCGTATTTTACATTACCGCATACAAATAATCGTTGACGCTCAATACCTAGGGCTTCGTAGCGTTTGGCACTGTTTTCCGTTTGCAAAGCAGCGAAGGAAAGAGTTCCTAAAACCCGCTTAAAAAGAGGTTTTACCCAACCATAGGCTCGGGCAGACTTGGCAGAAATACGTCCATTCACCAGCGCCGTTGGTACGCCGGCCCGATAGGCGGCTTCCAATAAATTGGGCCAAATTTCCCGCTCTACCAAGAATAACCGATAGGGCTTAGCTATGCGGATAAACCGGCGACAAGCAGGATAAAAGTCAAGAGGTACTAAAAATACTTTTGTTATAAGAGAGTTTTTAAGAGCGGTTTCTTTGCCGGCCTGAGTGGTTGTTGTTACAATGATATCACGGTTGTAGATTTCTTTCAGCTGGGCAATCAAGGTTTTAATAGAGAGGACTTCCCCTACGCTGGCACAATGCAACCATATTGCTTCTTGGGGAATAGTGCCTTCTTTTTCCAATCCAAATCTTTCGTGCAATTCCTGTCCCAAATGAGCAAGTACTCCTCTTCGGCTGGAGAACAGGAAACCAAGTACCACCATTATTGCGGCGAACGGAAAAGCCAAATTGGTTAGGAAAAGTAAAAATAATCCCATATATGTTCATTATATGAAATTTCGGGTAGATGGTGAGAAATTTTACGGCATATAAAATACCCGTCTCTGATAGGTGACGGGTATTTTATACAATTCACGTACTTTTTATTTTTCTGAAGGATTTGCTTGCCAGGTGCCGTTTTGTATCGCAAAGACTTGATTTCTCAGCGTGTTTCCCGGTGTCATCTTCATTATACCTTCACGGATAAACAACCAACTTTGTACGGCACGTTCATACTTTTCCAGAGTGGTTGCTAACGATTGTTTGAGTTGTAAATTTTTCGCTGCATCACCAGAGGTCTGGGATAATTGTTCTTGTATAGTTAATATATCCCGTTCTAAAGAGCGGCATTTTTCACGAGCTGTGTCAAGTAAAACTTGCTTGACAATCCCATCCATGTTAGACGAAACAGGGGCGCCATAAACGATAGGATTGTTCAATACAATATCATGAAAGGCGTACAGTTGCTGTGTGGTTGCCGTGGCGGGTTCTAATGGCTGTTCTTCGGCAATCTTTTGTAGCTGCTCTAATTTGGAGGCAATTTCTTTCAGGGGAGTACCATTTAATAAGCCTATACGAAGGGTTAGTAATTGGCGTATTCCCAAGTTTTGTTCGCTTATAGAGTGGAGAAAACTTGAATACATAGTATTATAGACTTGCGGACTGGATATTTCAAAATAAGCCCCTCTTATAGGTAACATATTAATACCAGAAATGTGTGCATTGATATAATGTAGAATATCCGTCATAAGCAAGTTGCTAATAACCGCTTCCTGTTTAGATGAAGTTATAACTGTATAGTTTCTACCATTGGGCAAGAAAAAACGATCTTTTATAACGACAATGGTAGAATTTTTTGGCAGTTTGCCTAGGGCATTTAGCTCGTCCATCCGCAGATTTACCGGAACTTTTTGACCTAATACGCCCAATAATGCAACACGTTCAACCTGCTCCGCAACCTGTCGGGTGATAGCAGCAGCGGCGGCGGCTGTCTTCTGACCAACGAGAGGAACTTGGGCCGTGGCCGAAGAGACACCCAGACAACTGAGCATTATAGATACATAAACTACTTTTTTGTTCATTTTTTTCTCCTTGTGTATGTTCTATCAATTTTAAAGATTTAGCAGCTTATTTAGCTGTTCACGTATTTTCTGGCTGGGAAGCCCTTGCAAAATACCGTTTTGTACGGCAACTAATTGGGAACGAATTTGGGTTAAAGCCATATTGTTTTGCTCTGCTTGGGTTTGATATGACTCCAATAGACGCCGTCGTTTCCCACGGCCTAATATTGAGGTGTGCTTCTGCAGGGAAGCTATTTGTTGCTGTAATTTTTCTTGCATTTCCCGAGTTCGGTTATATTTCAACGCAATTTCATTCAGTAAATTTTGTTTAATTTCAAAATCAATGTGGGAGGAAGCAGGGGCCATAAATCCACGAGGAAATCCGGCGGGCGCGGTTAAATCCTGATACTCAAACGGTGTCCCGGCTGGTATAGGCGAATATCCGTATACTTGTTTTAATATCTGATCAATAGTTTTCCCTTGTTGTAAACCTGTATACACGTTTTGCATTTGATTACGGGTTTTCTCCAGTTTCAACGTGCTTTCATGAAATTCTTGGCGGATTTGAGTAAGAAGTCTTATTTGCTGTGAATGATTTTGGAGAGGATGACTTTCCTGCCACCGTAACCAAGCCGAGGTTTGGGATGAGTGTTTTTTTGCGGATTGGTAATGATGCGCAGCATAATTCAAAATCTCTTGTTTTTCTTCCCCCTCCGCCCGGGATGATACTTGAGATTCAAAAGAAGGAAAATCGGGCCCTGACCCTCGGAAAATAAACGGAATTTTAGGGGCAGACCAAAGCCCCTGATCGGAAGTATATGCTAACGAATTTTTTCCGTATACGTATTGGTAAATAGTAGTAAAATCTGTTCCATCGGAAATTCTTTCTTCTATGTAATTTCTTTTATTTTTTGCGTTAAGTAGTTGATGATACATGTTCTGCCCACGTTTTTCTAATTGTTTAATGTCGTCCTGGCGCTGTTGTTCCTGGCCCAAGGGAATACGTAATTGCTTTAAGGATACCCATTGTTGTTGATACAAAGACAATAGATGATTGGCAGCTGCGTAATCAAAGTAGCTCCGTGATAAGAGTTGTTGTTTGGCTTCTGCTTCCTTCAGGGATGAAACAGCCGCCTCAAAATAAGAAGTATCCGCGGATTGTAAAAAGCCATTTACTATCTTAAAAGAAGGTTGTTGAAATTTAAAAGTAATTGACGAGGATTGAGCAAGATCACCTACAGTTAAACGAGCTATGTGGCGGGCATCTGCTCCCCGCGCTAACTCGCGTTGAACTTGGTTTTGTTGAGAAATGATGGCCTGTAATTCTTCATTTGCATCATACCATTCCCCCCAAGTTTGTTCCCATATTTTTTGCTGTTCTTGTGGCGACAGAGAATGCAGATTGGAATGATTTATGTTATGTAACTTTTGAAGACAGAGTTGTTCTTTTTTCAACGCTTTCTCGTATTGAAGGCGAAGTGTTTCCTGTATGCGGGCATGTATCCCTGCCTGGGGTATGGAAGGAGATTGGGTGGGAATGGCAATGGGAAATTTTTCTTGCATAAGGCGCTTGACGGCATGCGAAGCAAGATTTTCGTACATGCCTAACCGTAGATTTAGCCAATGTTGGGTAACTTCGACGGAAGCGTCAACATGCAAGAGATTATAGCGGTTATATTTAGAAAGCGATTTCTGAACGGAATAGGGCATTACCGGGTCCATAAGAGTTGTTTCTATACGATTATTCTGCAGAGCAAGTGGCTGGTCTATGCGGGTCATATACTCTTGGATGTGCTTCCACACAGCCGGTAATTTTTTAGGTTGACCCGAAGAATCTACTTGAGCTAGCCTGTGATGGGCTAGATTCCTAATTTCCTGATAACCACCTAGATTTAGTAATGCTCGTACGGTAATAAGGTCGGTCCAACCTGTTAGTTTTTCGGGAAAATCTCGCTTGGAAACGGACAAAATGGCTTTAGCATCACGTGGCGTGCCAAAAAATCCCAGGTTGGTAACTGCGGCCATGGCTTTTCCCCAATTATCGACGATTTCTGCTTGTGTACTGCCGAAAGGAATATCGGTGAGAATATGTTTATAGTATTCAAGGGCTTGCTCTATTTGTGCAGGCGTGGGAACATCTTGGCTCTCGATAGCAAGCGCCGGGAAATTATTTAAATAAAGAGCTTCTTTTTGTTCCGGAGTTAACGTACGAAGTGATGTTGGCTGCCGTAGAATATTTAAGGTTTTGTCCATTGGAAGAATAAGAGGAGGCACATTTACTTGAATGGTTTCGGTAAGCCAGTCGGTCGTTTTGGACGATACCGGTAATCGTGCGGCACGTGTAACAAAACTATATGAAGGATGGCGATAGGCGAAGTAATCACGTAAGGACAGAAAAGTTTGTTGAGTTAGGTAAGGCGTTTTGTGCAAAGCGGCGCGGGCAGCTTTCGTTGCCCTGGGTGCTTGCCCTAAAATATTTCCTGTAAAAAAGAAAATGGAAAATAAAGGAAATGTAATAAGAAAAATCTGCTTTAATAAGAATTTCATATTAAAATTTTAGTATAGACTTTATTTCTTTCACAAGGGTCTAAAGTCCTATGTAAGCACTAGGCCTTTGGGCAACAAAAACCTGCCGCCAGGATGACGGCAGGTATAACTAATGGGTGGTTATTTGGAAGTAATTGGATCTGCTTCCTTTTTTTCTTTTTTAAATAATCCGCCAAGGGCTTTAATGGCCTGTTTAGCGGTAACGGCCGTTTCTTGTGCGGTAGCTGTAGCTGCTTTTTGAGAAGTATTCACTACTCCGGATGCGGCGGAAGTAGCTGTTTTATAACTTAAAATTCCCCCCACCACGGATCCCACCGTATTTAGCATATCTAATTTCCCGGAAGGATTGTCCAGCGTTCCGGTAATTTTAATTATTACGGGCGTTTGTTTGGTTAACAGAGTAGCAGATGCTTTCATGTTTAGATCATTTGTTACGAAATTAATTCCGCCGGTAGCATTTATGTTGGTAAGAGGAGATTCAAAAACAGTATTGTCAATATGCATTACCCCATCGGTAAATGTGTAATGGCCTTGGGCTGTTGTAATAGCAATCTCGCCCCGTTTGGCTTGTGTTTCTGCGTCAAAAAGGTTGAGATTTAATTTCTTTCCAACTTTATTTAATAATCCTAACGGGAGTAAAATAATTCGCGCTATTTTGTTCTGTTGCAGTAAGTTTTCCATATCCGTGATAGCTCCCGGTTTAATTTCGAAGGAAACGGTACCATTCGTTTGCTGCATGGATTCACTGATGTGTTGTAATTCGGTTTGCACGGACAATCCGTCAGTACGGAAGTATGGGATGTTGACTTCTCCTACAGATACATTTGCCTTTACGTTAAACAGAGTTTGTGTGGTGGATGAAGATTCGGAAGGAGTCCCTTCTTTGGCAGATGCCGAGGATTCCTTTGCAGAGGAAGATGGAAATTCCCGTAAGATAAATTTATCTATGTGTAATTGTAGAGTTAAATCCAAAACATCTTTCATATTTCGGTAAGCAAAAGAGGACGTAAATTTTTCACCGTTTAATAAGCCACTTAGCGATGAACACGAAATATCGTCCAGAGAGGATATCTTGATGGTGCCGTTAGTTTGTGAGAGAACAAATGGAGAGTACAATGCACTAACGTTTTTTAAGTCAACGGTCGCACGGACATCTTTTCCACCTTTTTTATCAGTAGCTGTAAATGTCGCTTTCAAGATACCTTGCGGATCAAAGCCGGTGTCTTGCGCCATTTTGACCAATTGGGTAATGTCTGCGTGTAATTTGCCTGCGAAATTGTAAGTAGCGGAGGGGCCGGCCCATCCTAATGTGCCACTCGTGCTTAAGTTACTACCCAATACGCGTAGTTCTGCGGCGGAAATTTGTGCGGTGTTATTATCCAGGTCCGATTCCGCTTTAAGAAGTAAATGTAAATCGGGTAACGTAAATTGAGGTAAGTTGGGTAAAAAATCTATGAAGGCCGTCTGATCTAACCCCGATAAAATACCTGTCAAATCTACCTTGGGAGATTTAAAGTTTTCGGCTTTTCCTTGCAAAGTAAGATTAACTTTTTTATATGAAATGATAGCATTTGTAATTTCTGCATAGGCCTTAGGCATATCTAATCCGGCTAAAAACAAATTTAGGGCTATATTCACAGGTATTGTGACAGCGGGGCCATTTTTTTCTTGCAGTTGGCCAGTAAACGAAATCTGGACAGGGAAGGGTTGATCCAAGGTAACATTTTCCATACGGATATTCAAATCTTGTATGCTGCTGGATGAGCCCGTTTGTAGGTCTTGATAGTAAAAATCACAATCGGAAGCAATAATTCGTTTGGCACTTAGCACGAGAGGAGAGGCAGAAGCCGTGGTTTGCTCGGAAGTCGGTTGAGAATTTATTTGAGCGGTATCCGTTTGGTTCTGACTATCAAAATTAAACGAACCGTCTTTATTTTTTTGAATATGAATTTCTATCCCATCTAAGGAAAGAGATGTAATTTCTATTCGCTTTTTTAATAACGGGAAAAAAGCTGCTTTAGCTTCAAGTTGATTAGCTTTTATAAAAGTTCCGTTTGAAAAAGATTCCGGCTCGGACAGAGCAAAATTATTGAGTGTGAATCCGATCAAGTTAAACGATACGGAATCAAAAGTCACTTCTCGATGCCATGTGTTTTGTACGTAATCAATAGCTATTTGTTTAATTTTTTCCGGAGGAAACATCAAACGTAATATTCCTAAACCAATAGCAGTTAATAGCAAACCGATAACAATTAATTTCGTTAAAAATAAAAATATTTTTTTCATTTTTCCCCTCTTTCCAATCTTTACTTATGTTCTTCTTTTTGCGAAGGAACAACTTCGGCATCTAAAATAATGGTTGGCTTGTCTTTCTGATTTTGACGAAAGCCGGCTAGATCTTTATGTATCAAGGTTAATACCCATATAAAAAAAGCCCCATCGTCGGCAATCCCCAATAGTGGGAAAATGTCCGGTACCGCATCAATCGGACTAAGGAAGTATATTAAGCATACCAAGGTCCAAATGAATGTACTCCAAGGCATTTTGTATTTTCCGCGCAAGACGGCCCAAGCCATTTGGAAAAAAGTTTTAATGTCAGTTAACAATATAAGTGGATTAAATTGCATCAATTGTTCTCCTGTAAATGAGCATGTTCCGTAGTTTTTATGTCATCTGCATGTAATCCAAGTATGTTCTCGTCTATACGCAGTGCATAATCTCCCATTCTTTCAAAATTACTCAAAATATCAGCGTACGCTGTGATCATATCGGGTGAAGAAGCTTCTGCACCCGATACAATACGTTCCCTTCGAGATCGTAAGAGCTGTTTGCGTAAATTATTCAAACGGATTTCATCTTTTACTGCTTCTTGAAAAATTTGTTCGGCTTGCAAGGTCCAACTGTTGGTGGGTTGGGCAATATTAACCAATATGCTACGGGTACGCTTGATAATTTTTTTAGTTAATTTCGCAATAGTTTCAAGGTCCTTGATATCGTGAGAGGAAAAAGGTTGCTTTTGGTGGAATTTTTCCAAGATACGGGCGATTTTCTCTCCGCAATCCCCCATCCGTTCAATGCTGTTGAGTACATCAAATAATGAAAATGCTTGTGCAACCGCGTGTCTGGAAAGATTGCCATGCGTAAGTTGGGTGAGGTATATGTTAATTTTATGTTCTAACACATCGGTTGTCTTTTCGGCGGATTTAACGTCTTCAATAAGTCTTACAAATACTTTTTCGTTTTCTATGATCTTGACGGCATGAATCAATTTGTCAGTCATTTTTGTTACAAAACTCATCATTCGCTCGCTTTCTTTGCGTACGGCAATCAAGGCCAGTTCGGGAGTTTGCATAAATCCGTTAGCTAAAAATTGTAGATCGTGTTCTTTGTTATCTTCTCGCTTTGTTTTAGGAATTAAAACAAGTGTTAGTTGTGCCAATTGTTTTAGTAACGGTAGCATCAGCAAGGTGTTTAGTATATTAAATACGGTATGAAAAGCGGCAATATGATAAGGCAAAACGGCTGTTAACACAGCGGTTTCTTTTGTATAAGGGCTTCCCGGAACTAACCAATCAATCAAGTGAACGAAAGGTGAGAAAAATAGGATTACCCAACATACTCCGATGAAGTTAAACAAGAAATGCCCTAACGCAGCTCGTTTTGCATTGTTGCTAGCTCCCAAAGCAGCTAAATTAGCTGTAACGGTGGTACCTAAATTTTCCCCCAATACCAATGCACAAGCCGTTGGGAAATTGATAATGCCCGCAGCAGCACAGGTTAGCGTAATTGCCATTACCGCACTGGATGATTGTAGTAGCACGGTAAGTACAGAGCCGCTCAAAATGAGTAATAATAAGTTCCACAATGTATTTGGTTCAAAGCGTGAGATCCAAGCTACAATTTGTGGATTTTGAGCAAAATCAGGTGGAATGGTGTTTTTCATAATATCTAATCCCAAAAATAGTAAGCCAAACCCAACCATGGTTTCCCCAATGCGACGCACGATCACTGCGCGTGAAATGAATTGGGCAAAAAAACCTACCGCGATAACCGGTAAAGCAAAAAGAGAAATTTGTATTTTAAATCCAAATAAACTAACGATCCAGGCAGTTACGGTGGTGCCGATATTAGCCCCAAATATAACGCCCAGTGCTTGATAAAGAGTAAGCAAACCCGCACTGGTAAATCCCACCACCATGACGGTGGTTGCTCCGGAAGCTTGGATGATACTGGTAATTAGAATACCCGATAAGGTGGCTGCAAAACGGTTAGTAGTAGCGATGCCTAATAAGCGGCGCATTTTATCACCTGATGTTTTTTGCAGGCCATCGCTCATTATCTTCATGCCAAATAGAAATATGGCCATTGCTCCGAATAAATTAAAACAGGTCAACAAAATGTTCATCTCTCTAATTCCTTGTTTTTTTATAAAAAACGAGAGCGACTTCCATTCGCTCTCGGGGATATTTATGTTATTGCCACTCGTCTGTCACGTTGTGTTTCATCCTATTTAGACATCTTGATAGTAGTAGTATTATCATCATCATTTTGGGAT
This sequence comes from uncultured Elusimicrobium sp., assembly GCA_902772695.1. GTDB lineage: Bacteria > Elusimicrobiota > Elusimicrobia > Elusimicrobiales > Elusimicrobiaceae > Avelusimicrobium. Next base: position 873 of record CACYBL010000048.1, on the reverse strand, counting down.
TTCAAACGAGATTTGGCTTTCTCTTGTTCCCATTGAGCTCGACTCTCTTCTATTTGTTTAGCCATTTCTTCATCAAAGACAAGCGTAGGCATGCGGTCCTCTTCTTTATACTCCTTTAGTTCTTCCGGTTGAGGTTGATACACTTGATCCAAGTGTTGGGAAAGCGTATCTTCATCATGGGATCTAACCGATGCTTTTAGAATTTCTACGTTCTGTTCTGGGGCTTGTACGACAGGACCTGCCCCCGGCGGAAGTGCATTTTTAATATCAATTGCTTCGGACGGCGGCAAATCCGCGGTTTCGGTTGTGCCCCGGTTGTTTCGGTAGTCCAAATACAAAAATACCAAAACGTGGAAAGCGAGCATTGAAACATGAATAAAAATGCCCATTAAAATAACAAACACAAATACGCCAATCCAAGTCCACGAAAGATGGGCTAAGTTAAAACTGTCGGCAAAGTAAAGCGGAATTCCTACGTAAGCACCATAACCTACCGCAGCAAGAATCAGCAACGGGAATAATACAGCTAACAACCAAGCTGCTAGCACATAGCAAAAATGCCCCTTAGTGAGTTGCCAACTATAGACCAAAGCAGAAAAAGGATCTTGCTCGCGCAACACAATAACCGCATAAGTAAAAAGCAACCGAATAGTCAGTACGAATCCAACTATAACTACCGGTACCCAAATCCACCAGGTGTGTAGGCCCGCACCAAGTAGTCCCATAACAAAGAAGACTGCGGTTGCAATTAAAGTTCCAATCAAAGAGAGCACGATCCAATAAATAGTGGGCAACACAGCTGTTGAAGCAAGATCTGCTAGTGAAGCATTAGCATTTTCCGCTTTGGCAGCTATCAATTTGATAAAGAGTACG
>CACYBL010000047.1 GCA_902772695.1 uncultured Elusimicrobium sp. | reverse complement strand
GCCACTACTTTGCGGTTTTGTACTTGATCATATTTTTTCACTGACAAGTTTACCGTAAAAGTTTCCGGATTTACACCTACTACCAACGCGGTGATTGTATCACCTTCTTTGGCGGTAAAATCGCGGCCCATTTCAAACGGGCTGATAAATGCTTTGGTATTATTTTTACCAATGGTACATTCAACGCCTTCTTCCTCGGAGACTTTTACAACCGTCGCTTTGACGGAACTCTTGTACGGATAGCGGCGTTTTAACGCATCAGCCGGGTTTAGGAATAATTGTTTAAGACCAAATTCCAAACGAGGTGTTTCTTTATCTAAATTAAGCAGTTTAGCTTTCAAACGTTGGCCACGGCGGAAATTAGTAATGGCCGTCTCGGGTTCTTTCCAAGCGACATTATCCAATGTAACGATTCCTTCAATACCATGGAAACGTAAGAATAATTTTTCTTTGTCTACTTTAGAAACTACTACCCGCAATACATCCCCGGCTTTGATTTCTCCCAATACTTGTTCCCGGCGGACAGCTTCATCTTCTTCCAACACTTGTTTGCGAGAGATAATAAGTTTCTGTTTTTCTTTGGCAAATTCCACAATCTGCGCTTTGATTTTAGCACCAACAGGTAAATAATGCTTATACGCTGTATGAAGTTCAGAAAGAGAAAGAGGCATAAATCCGTTTACCCCAAAAACTTCCACGATGTAACCGCCTTTTACACATTGAACGATCGTCCCTTTTACCCGTTCTTTGTTTTCATAAGCAGTTTTGCAAATATCCCAACCTAAAAACTCAAGTGCTTTTTTATGAGATAAAATTGTCGGGCGTTCATCTCCACCCCGTTTAACAAGCACGGCCGAAATTTTGTCCCCCACGTTAGGAGTGGCCTTCCCTTCAAATTCGCTAATTGCAATGGCCGCCTCTTTTTTAGCTCCGATATCTACTAAAATATAGTCTTGGTTGACTTGTACAACGGGAACTTCTACAATTTCCTTCTTATACAACTTCTCCGATAAAGACTCTTGCTGCGCAATCAACTGATCCATCGTCATTTCCGTTTCATTTGTTGTGTCTTCGGTTTGTTTGATTTCTTCGTTTGTCGTCATAAGTCCTTATTACAGATCACCCGACCGGACAATCTGCGTAACCTCCATTAGATATGAATTGAATTTATTGTATCCATTATTTGTGTTGCAAATTGTTTGTACTGTGCTTTTGGTTCCAAAGTTTCATCTTTTTGTAGATGCATGACCGAACCGAATTTAACACGTATTTTACGCACCCACGGCCAACCGAAAGTGCCCTCTATTTTTACCGGAAGCACCGGAGCTCCCGTCTTATATACTAAAAAGCCGATTCCGCTTTTCGGTTTTTGCGGTTTACCTGTCTTGCTGCGCGTTCCTTCAGGGAACATAACTACACTTTCCCCCTTTTCCAACGCGTGAACTACTTCCTTAAGGGCCCCAAAATCTCCGATTGTACGGGCACGATCCACCGGGATATACCCACTCCGACGGAAGAACCAACCTAAAAGCGGTACAGAAAATAATTCCTTTTTGGCCACAAACCGGGAATCCCGCACCAGTCCCGCAAAACCGCCTATGGCAGGCGGATCTGCATTGGACAGATGATTGCCTGCAATAATGAGCGCTCCCGTTTGCGGAATATTATCCAAGCCTTCTACTTTGAAGTTGTAACAGGTTTTGAAAAAGATCCTTGCAGTTAATTTTACCAAATTAAGAAGCATGATGGGGTATTTTCTCCAAAACAGCCGAAATAGCTTGTTGTAAAGTTAAATCGGAAGTATCTATAACAAAAGCATCTTCTGCCGGTTTTAACGGACTGGCGGCGCGGGTTTTATCGCGGTGATCCCGCTCTTGTATTAAGCGCAAAATCTCATCATAATTGGGGTTTTCACCGGCTTCTTGCAACTGTTTGAAACGACGCTTGGCACGTTCTTGGGCAGAAGCATCTAAGTAAAATTTTACTTCCGCATCCGGGAACACAACCGTACCGACATCCCGTCCTTCCATAACGATACCGCCCATGGCACCTACTTCACGCATTTTTTCGGTGAGTACTTGGCGGGATTCACGGTTGGTAGAAACGCGACTGGCCACATTTCCCACCTCTTCCAAATGCAACTTTGCTCCCAAATATTCCCCATCTACAAACATTTTAAGTGAAGCATCTGCCTGCCGTTCAAAAGTAAAACGCAACTTACGTGTAGCTGTCAATACGGCATCGTGGTCTTCCGGATCAATTCGTTTAGCAAATATCGTATAAGCTAAAGCACGGTACATTTCGCCCGTACTTAAAAACCCATACCCCAATTGGGCAGCCACGGCTTTACCAACGGTAGATTTACCCGTACCGGCCGGACCGTCAATTGCAATAACAAGGCCGTTCGTACGCATTTTACTCTTCCTCCGCCGCTGATAAACTATCCGTTACACCGCGAATGGCCAGCATAATAGCATCCGGGCTAGTAGCTGCGTTCTGTGCGGTTTCCAGATCAATATGACCTGCTTTATACAATTTAGCCAAGGCTTGATCAAACGTATTCATGCCGTAGAACTCTCCGTTCTGCATGGCTTTGAACAAATCGTTGGGTTTATTATCTGCAATCAACTTACGTACTTGCGGAGTAGAAACTAAAATTTCCAGCGCCGGATGCATCCCCGAATTCTGGGAAGGCAACAACCGCTGACAAACAATTCCCCGGATTAATTCACCAAGTTGTTCGCGGATTTGTGCATGCTGCTCCACCGGGAAAGCATCCACCAACCGCACCAATGTTTGAGTAACGTTTACCGTGTGCATTGTACCCAATACCAGTTGCCCCGTTTCAGCTGCCCCAATAGCGGCTTTCATGACTTCCGCGTCGCGCAATTCCCCGATTAAAATAACGTCCGGATCCTGACGCATGGCCGCGCGCAAAGCACTTGTATAAGAAGGAGTATCCACGCCCAGTTCCAGCTGACTCACAATGCTACAGTTATCGTTGTGAATAAACTCAACAGGGTCTTCTATTGTTAAGATATGATTGGCGCGGGTTTGGTTGATATAATCAATCATAGCAGCCAAGGTGGAAGATTTACCGGAGCCGGTCATCCCGGTTACCAAAATTAAACCACGGCGATTGTCCGCCATTTGGCGTAAAATATCACCCGGCAAATTTAAATCTTCAAACGAAGGAATTTTATACGGAATGTGACGGATAGCCATACACAACTTACCCATCTGACGAAATACGTTAAAACGGAAACGGCCATACGATTTTGCATCCAACGAAAAATCTACCGTATTGTATTGTTCAAAAATTTTCCGTTCGCGCGCTCCCATACAAGCCAAGGCCATTTTTTTTGCCTCTTCGTTAGAAACAAAACTATCTTCAATCGGTTTCATTTGGCCATTCAAACGGACATAAGCATTTGAATTGCCACGAATGTGCAGTCCGCTAGCTTTATTATCTACAACCGTTCTAAGTAAACTTTGTAATCCTACCGCCATAGTATTCTCCTATTATGATCTATTTTTTTTACGGCGCAAAAATGCGGGGATAAGCATATCATCCATTTCCGGCTTTGGTGTAGTACGGGTTTCTTCCAAGGAAGAAAGTGCTGCTACTGTGGGCTTGGCAATGGGAGAAGTTGCCTGCATAGGCAACGGCCGCCGTCCATTAAACACGTTGGCTTTCTCCGGGCTAAACCCCGTAGCAATGACCGTTACTTTAAACGAACCGTCCAAAGAGGAATCGTATGTATATCCAAACATAATAATAGAATCGTTGCTAGCATATTGCCGGATTAGGTTCATTACTTCCCCTTGCTCCAACAAGGTTAAGTTTTCTTCTGCCGAAAAATGGACAATAAATCCTTTGGCACCGCGAATATCAGCGTTTTCCAACAGCGGCGAAGAAATAGCTTTTTTGACTGCTTGCAAATGACGGCCCGGCCCGCTTGCTTCTCCAATACCAATCAGCGATTTATGGGAATGACACATCACTTTGCGAATATCGTTAAAATCAATATTTACTTCACCCGGCTTGGTAATAACTTCGGAAATTCCTTTAACCGCCTGCAACAATACTTCATCCACCATTTTGAACGCATCCTTAGAAGATGTGTCCGAATCAATGTTGGCAAATAATTTTTCATTGGGGACGATAATCATAGAGTCCACATATTTGGACATTTCCTTGATACCCTCATCGGCTTGTTTTTCACGGACATATCCTTCAAAATTAAACGGACGGGTGACCACTCCCAACACTAACAAATCATCTCCGTATATTTCCTTAGCTAGTTTGGCCAGGTACGGAGCGACTCCTGTCCCGGTACCGCCTCCCATTCCGGCGGTGATAAATAACAAATCGCACTCGCCGATAATGAGTTTTAATTTTTCTTTAGATTCTTCTGCCGCCAGTTTACCCCTTTCCGGATCACCGCCTACTCCTAACCCTTTGGTCACTTTCTCTCCGACTTGCACCAAATAAGGAGCTCGGTTTCGGCGCAAATCCTGCGCATCTGTATTAACGGCAATAAAATCTACATCTTTCAAACCGGAGCTAACCATGTGGTTGATGGCATTTCCGCCACCGCCACCCACTCCGATTACTTTGATTTTGGCCTTTTTAGATTCAAATGAATTGGCCGGCATGAATAAATCGTTCATAACACCCCGTGATTAACCGCCGAAAATATCTACACCTTTGAGCCATTTGCCCAATTTGCCGAATACTGATGATTCTTTGTCGTAAGACCCACCGGCATATTCTTCATCTGCATTAGTAGCTGCATAAATGGCCAAAGACATTGCCGTACTATATTGCGGATCAAAAAAAGCATCATCACTGATAATCAAATCTCGCTGCACTATCCCGCGGCGCACTTCTTTAAGCCCTAAGATATTCACACAATGATCCGTAATACCCGGCATCAAGGATCCGCCACCGGTCACTACTCCCACTACCGGAAAATTTTTATATCCGGATGTATCTACACAATGGGCTACCTGCTCCATCAATTCTTCTACCCGTGGCTGAATAATATCTAACACATAACTTTTTTTGATGTTATGCGTGCTGCGCCCGTCCAATGAAGGAACAGGAATTTCTCCTTCTTCGTCCAAGAAAGTAGGGAATGATACTCCGTACTTTTCCTTAATTTCTTTGGCATGTTGGCGGGATGTATGTAATAGGCGGGAAAGATCACTAGTAATTAAATCGCATCCGTAGGGGATATCACGTGAAAATTTCAAAATGCCGTCAATATATATACCAACGGACATGGTTTCCCCGCCCAGATCTAAAATCAATGCACCTATTTCTTTTTCCTCTTGCGTTAGCACGCAATCTGCCAGAGGAACCAAGCTGTAAAAAGTACCATCAATTTTATACCCGGGGCGCTGAATCGCCTTGGCTAAATTGTTGATGTGGGTGGAAGAACCGGTAGTAATGTGGACGTCTACTTCCAACAAAGAACCTTCCATACCTTCGGGGTTAGTGATACCGCGCTGCTTATCAATGGAATACCCTTGGGTAATTACGTTGATAATTTCGTTATCATTTTTAATTGGCATGGCTTTTGCATTCTCCACTGCCAAATCCATATCCGCTTGTGTAATTTCTTTATCCAAACGAGAAATATTGTAAGTACCGTGATTGCTGAACGACTCCAAATGAGCTCCGCGCATGCCAATAAACAAATTGCTGATCTCGTGATTACATTCCCGCTCAATACTGCCTAAAATATGCGTTACAGCCGCTGAAGTCTCACGTATATCGGACACCATTCCTCCGCGCAATCCTTTACACGGAACGCTACGGCCCGCCATTACCTTCAACATATTAGTTTCCGCATCATATGCTACTGCAATACACGTCAATTTACCACTACCGATATCCAAACCAGCAATCAAATTTGTTTTCGCCATAAAAACCACCTAAGGAATATGAATAAATTCTAGTATAAAAAAAGCCCCAGGTCTAGCATATTCTTCTATCCCCTGTTTCTATTATAAAATTTAATGGGCTTTTTGTGTTAAAAAAACCTTTCCGCTTTCAAAGAATTGAAATTTGAGCACGAACGGCCCCGGATATTTTTGCCGGGCTAGTGCCAAAATTTGTGCTGCACGGGCTGCTTTTTTCTTTAACTGTATTGCTAATCCGAAATCAATTTCTATTCCGTCCGGCAAATACATTTTAACTGTATTACGGGTTAGATTCATCCGCAAAAACGAAAAAGGCAATTCTTTTTTTAATTTCAAAGTACTTTCTACCAATTCCACAAATTCCGTCCCTAATTTTTCGGGCACTGTTCCCTCTAACTCTACCAAAGGGATATCTAACGACGAATTTTGATACGGATCGACATAAACGGTACTGTCTGCATCAATATATTTTACGTTACCTTCCGGAAGAAGGAATTTAGCCAAAGGCGTTCGGTGAGATGCAGATATACTTAATTTTCCATTCAACATTCCCCGTTTGACTGACACTTCTTTTAGCATAGGGTACCGCTTGATGATATCCGCCCGCAAGTGAATAGCATCTTGGATGGTAAAGGATTTATGTTCATACGGACGGGCTAACGCCAGCAACCGGTCTTGTAACGCACCCGTCACCCCGCTAACAACAATCTGTTTAACTTGCCAATCGGATATGCGGGCCTGAACGAACATTTGATAGCCGTGGGAAACTACCCACCAACCGCCCCATACAATACCGCCCGCCAAGAAGAAAAATAAGAAAAGTTTCAACAAAAAGCGCGCCCCTGATTTCCGCCGAACAACACGCTTTTTTTTACCTAGGGAAACGGTTGAAGGACGATAATAGTTACGCGTTTTCATCATGATTAAAACCAAAAAGAAATGGGCGGAAAGGGACTTGAACCCTTAAGGATTTTCATCCATACGGTCCTGAGCCGTACGCGTCTGCCAATTCCGCCACCCGCCCAAGTATGTATATTCTAGAATATTACGACACAAAAAGCCAGCAATTTTTCGCATTGATTTCACTATACCCCGGGCAGAAACCTTCCAAATGGCAAAAGAAATCACAAAATATCCCCCGGTCTTGTAAACGAACCGGGGGAGAACCTCTTTTATATTCAGATATCGGAACTATTTTAATGTCTTGTTAATTTTTCACATCTGTCCCAAAACTCCATATCATCAAAAGACTTCAAGTATTGTTCCACCTCTTTTGGTGTTCTCCAACCGTATCTCCAAACGCTGTTGCGAAAGTTTTCATAACTTTGGGGCGTTTTTGTATCAACAAAATCAACCATATCTTTCCCCAACTGTTTGAGCGAGGCATCCTCTGCTTTTTGCAAACCCACCCCGAATTCCCGTATGTTTGTAATCTGCTCCTTAAAATATCTATCGCCCAAAACTGCGGCAACATCGCGGCCCAATTGTTTAACTCCCCTCTCAACGGGCTGGGCGTGATATTCCCCTATCAGCCCGCCCGTCCCTGTTCTCATCGTATAGTTACCACCCACATTGTAGTCCAATAACCATTTCGGTGTCGCCGATTTACCGATATCTTGGCTATAATGATAGTTCTCATGGACCAGATGTTCAATCACATCCGTAAATTTATTATCCGGGTTGAAACCATACACATCATAATCTATGAAAATCCTTTTTTGAAGGTTTCTTGCGGCTTCACTTCCCATCCTTTGCGGGCTATAAAAAGCGGCACCGAATGTCTCATTGGCCATTGTCGTATATCCTGCAGGCAAAGGGTCTTCACTTATCAAATGTCTTATTTTGCGATTGGTGCGATGTATAAACTTGTATCTGTCCCACTCCGACATTTTCTTCCAATTCCGTTGAGCGGCTAACACATCCGGATCGTTCAGTAGGAATTGTGTCGTCATTTCTTTATACGTTTTGTACCACTCCGTTTCACGAGGATCGTAATATAGCCCAAGCGCGGCCAACCGGGCATCTTTGTCCGCAGCAGAAGCGTTAGCCAATAACCTTTGTTGTACTCGTTCTATGTCTGCCTCTTTGCCGACATCTGCAAAAATTGTGTATATTTTCCCTCCCACAGATTCAGCAGTATGTTTTACATGATATCCTTCTTTTGCAAGGGTCGCTATAAAATCATCCACAGTGACAGAGGAGAAAAAACCTCCTTCCATGATGTAACCTATCGCTTGTTGAGTTGAACTACCTGCGTCCGCTACGGCGTTTGTGACGTTCACCCGGTTAGACGCGCGCATCTTGGCTAGCGAGGATTCAATCTCACTAGCCGACTGGTTATTTATAATACCTTCCAAGACTTTGTTTTGCTCCTGCACCGCAACGCGATATTCCTGTTCGGCTTTGGCGAGCAATTCGTTTTGCTGACTGGTTGGAGGCACGCTCATTCGGGCACGAGCTTGTGAAACGGCTCTTTGTTTAGTTGCCACATTATCGGCCGCTTGGTCCATAATCCGTTGGATAGCCGGGCCTTCTGCCGCGCTGACTTCTAATGTGCGACCGCTGCCTTTAATGGAAATTGTGTACCGATCAGTAGCAGCAGCTCTTACATCTTGAACCCCCTGTTTACCCAACGCAGAATTGCCTTTTTCAATATCTTTAGCCAAATTTTCCGTTGCGTGGGCTCTTGCGTATGCTTTTTGACCTTTCTTTACGGATTTGGCCGTTCTGTACACGTCGCGTAACGGTTTGCCCGTCTTGTTGGCCAACTTGACAGTTCTGATAATATTTTTGGCCACCTTGCCTACCGCAAGTAACGCACATCCCGGCGGAATAGTAAATAACACTATTTCTTTAGTAAGATCACGGGCATGATCACGTTGAGCGGCATATTCAAAATCTCCGGAACTGGGCGTTACTACAACACAACGAGTATCTTCAGTAGCACGTAAGGAATCGGTCATTGACCTTCCTCCGTAATATCCCAACGCAAGGTCGCGCTTGGCCAAAGCTTTATCCGTATCATTGCCTTGGACGTTAGTGCCATAGGAGTTTCCCACGTTGCAATATATTTTTTTCAGATAGGTCCGCGTGTTATTGAGAGTAGCTGCATTAAAATATTTGTTACGATCCGGTAAACGGCCAATTTCAACATTCCCGCGGATTCTTAACAGGAAATTGTCACTATTGGACCACTCTGCCAATAAATGGGGAGTAAAATATGCCTTAGGATCTTTTAGTTGAGAGGCGGTAGGCAATACCGGATATTCAACTGCCATTTCCGTCAAACGAATTAAAAAGGCATCTTTTTCGTTAGTCGGTTGATAGCGTTTCTTTTTACCATATTTATTTACATAATTTAGCACAGCAGTACGTTGCCCCGTAGGACTTCGCAAAATAGATAATGCCGGAATGATGTGTTCCCCAATGATTTGATCCTGCTCAAAACCGCCGTAATTTTGTTTGGCTGCTCCAGAAATACGACTAATAATTTTATTCGTAAGTTCTTTATTTTGACCGTATTTTTTTGCAACACTTAGTTTACCAGCCGTTGCTAACGTAATCATAGCCGCACCGCGGACTTCACACTCCTTATCTTTACAGGGTTGGTACAAATTGTTATACAAGGCATTAACCGCCCGAACATAGTCCGCATTGGAAATTGTTCCCTCAGCAATATTGTCTTGCAACACAGACAGCTTATATACGTTGTTTTCGGCAAGAACCTTTTTAGCCAATGTGGAAAATTCCCGTTCCAAATCAGAAATGATTAAACCGTTTAATTCATCTACAAGTGTTTTATATTGGTCGGTTTGTTTTTTAGACAGGGCTACTTTCATGTCTTCTAAATACTTAGTGATAATTTTTTTAGTAGCCACTTCTTCTTTGGTTGCTTTATCCACCGCGCCATACCAGGCTTTACGCTGCTCCATACTAACGGTTTGGGCAGCAATCTGGTCTGATACGGACTCTTGCCGTACGGTAAGTTCAGACGTTCTTTCCGGCGTAACTGGCCCGGCAAATACCAGCCCTGCATTGGACCCAAGGAGGGAGAAACTCACTAAATAACAAAGAATACACCGCATGACATAGTTCATAATGGTTGCTCCTAAACTATAAAAACGAAAGATATTTCTCTGCCATACGGCGGGCAAGAAAACATTACGTTTATAGTATAAGGGGAAAAGACAATTTTGACAAGAGATATTTCTACAAACCGCCCAAAAGTAGTTTTTAAAAAATTAAAACCGAATTTTATTTTTGAATGTTTGTTCCATTTCGCGGTTTAAATCGTGCTTTTTTAACGCCTCACGTTTATCAAACACGTGTTTCCCTTTAGCTACCGCCAGTTTTAGTTTCGCCCACCCGTTTTTGAAATAAACTTCCAACGGAATAAGCGCATACCCTTTGATATCCGCTTTAGCTGCCAATTTACGAAGTTCTTTTCTAGTAAGCAGTAATTCACGCGGCCGGGTTGGATCCGGCTCGGAAAGAGAATTAAATTTATACGGCTTAACATGCATATTGTACACGTAGGCCCGGCCATCTTCCACCCGAACAAAACTACCTTCCAAACTGATCTCTTTCTGACGGATAGATTTCACTTCTGCCCCCAACAACGAAAGCCCGGCTTCATAGTCGGTTTCTATAAAATAATCATGGTACGCTTTACGATTGGAACAAACTACCAAAACAGATTGTTTTTTCGTCATAGGTATATTATAGCACATCCCTAAAATCAAAAAATTCTCCCTCCGCTAAACGGTAGGGAGAATTTCAAGTTATTAAACCGATTTACAACGTACAGAAAGCAGCATCCCCGGTAGAATCCATACCGAATGCCTCACACGACGCCCCTTCTACCCCTCCGTCATTGCACAAGAACTTTTCGTCCGTACCGGATACACTTTCTCCGCGGTAGAGGAAATTGACTCCTTGGTTATCTCCGCCTCGGCGCACAGCACATACCAGGTTTTCATTGCCAACTCCCGCCGGAAGCAAGACATAGCGGAAATCCTCACTGCTGCAGGCAATTTGGTGATCATTTTCCGTAGTTGCTCCGCCCACACACGGAAAAGTATAATCTAAATTTTCAAACCCGAAAAGAGCCGTAGAGTAAACAATGCTATCCGAACTATCCATGAGCCGCGTTTTAGAATCATAAATACGCTTCAACATAGTACGAGCTTCGGCAATGCGTGATTTCTCAATAGCTTTTTCGTAAGTTGGCACAGCCATAGCCACTAAAATACCCATAATTAAAACAGCCACTAAAATTTCAATTAACGTAAAACCGTTCTTCATATTTCCTCTCTTAAAATGAAACGTTAGCATTGCGTACATCCAACGCATATATATCGCAGGCCACCGATCCGGCATTTGCAGCCGGCTGACAATACAATTCCAACGTATTACGATCTAACAAAATGTATGTATTTTGATAAGGGTTCGTCCGTTTCTTAGCAGCTACATATCCGTTGACGGAAATTTTATATCTGAATCGCGAACAAACCAACGTCGTTCCGTTATCTTCCAAAGAACATTGACTCGGCAAATTCGTGGCATCAAACATATCCAGCCGTCCGAATGAAAAATTGGGCTCATTAACCGCCCCTTTAACCTGAAGCAATCGGTCGTACGATCGGTATCCGAATTCGCCGGCCAATCTTTCACTGCTATCATAAATAGTACGCAATAAAGTTTGTGCTTCAGCCACATGTGCCCGGTCCATAGAACGACGATATTGGGGTACTCCAACTGCCGTCAAAATAGCTACAATCAGCAAGACAGCTAATAATTCAATCAACGTAAAACCTTTTTTGTTCATGCTGTTCACCTCGTTTAGTTTCCGCCCCCCAAAATATCGCCATTGCCCTTGAATCCCAACGCAGAGCAAGCCGTTTCTTCTCCTTCAGTGGAAGGATTCTGGCAAAAAAATTTATCTCCGTCGTAATAAATAACCGTGTTCCTAAACAAATTCCCTCCGCGCTTAAACTGGGCAGACACCGG
>CACYBL010000046.1 GCA_902772695.1 uncultured Elusimicrobium sp. | reverse complement strand
TTTCTCTTGCGTACCAAAAATTTCCGGCATTTCTTTTTTCAGCCGTTCCAAAAACAATTTTACGTCGCTGACGACGCTTTGCGTATCTGCCATACTGCCATTATACCAAACTTGAAAGTGTGTACGGAACTTTCATACCGACATCGGGCGATATTTATTGAATGCGATACGAGGTGAATGTGTCGGTTTGACGCACAAACGTCGCTCCCGGCAAACTGGCACACAAGGCTGCGCCTTGGTCTCCATAGCCGTTACATGTTTGGCTATTCCCTATGGGATTCACATAATACCAAATCAGTTGATCCGCAAAAGATTGACGGAGTCTATACCTTCCTGCAGCTTCATGGGAATGATCTGAATCTAAAAAAACGGTCATTCTTCTTTGAGCAAAATTGGCGGATTGACCGTAATAAGTGTCATCAGCGATGGTAAACTCCGGTGGTACATCCACGGAAAGGACATCAAATGTACGCGCCCATTCTCCGGTGGCCATATAATGGACGTTTTTTGCATCAGCCACGGCTTTAACAAGCGGGATTAATGTCATTAAGCGCGATTTATGAATTGCTTTTTGGTATTGCGGAACAGCCACTGCTGCTAATATGCCAATAATGAGGACAACAACTAATAATTCAATGAGGGTAAAACCCGAATCTCTTCGTATACAAGTTTCGCGGGGGGAGGGAGTATGAATAAGAGGAACTCCTTTTTGAAGTTGTACCATGATAACTCCGTAAATCTAAATTTTGTGACGGATTTATGCACCCGCCCGTTTCATTATAACAAATAGACCGAATAGAGCCAATCATTTTTCCCCTGTAAAAGAGAATATTTTATACAATAAGCGTATAGCGGAGGTTTTTTTATTATGGCTGAACAAAAGAAAACTGCACTATGCACGGCATGTGAAAAAGCGGGTGGAAGGATGGTAGATTTCCACGGGTGGCTTTTGCCGGTACAATTTGAAGGGATTTTAGCTGAGCACAAGGCCGTGCGTGAAACGGCCGGAATGTTTGATGTATCCCACATGGGGCAAATTTTTGTAGAGGGGATGAATGCTTGGCCCTTCTTACAATATGTCAGTTGTAATAATATTAAAAACGGTCCGGCCGAGGGGACTTATTTTCATTTATTGACTGAGCAAGGAACTATTATTGATGATGCGATTTCCTTTTGCCTATCCCCGGAGAAATTTTTGATAGTAGTTAATGCCGCTTGCGTGGAGGGGGATTTTGCCTGGTTGTGTAAACAGGCCGAGGCCTTCCATGTGAAAGTCCGTAATGAAAGCAATGCTTGGAGTATGCTTGCAGTGCAAGGTCCCAAAGCAGTAGAAGTAATAAACCAACTGTTGCCCGGCGTGAAAGATTTGCCCCGTTTTCACATCTCGCCTTTTACCATGTTTGGCACGGATGGCTATGTTACCCGCACCGGTTACACCGGCGAAGACGGCGTAGAAATTATGCTTCCTAATGCCAAAATACAAGAATTATGGGATGTGCTGTTACAATTAAAGGTAACTCCTTGCGGGTTGGGGGCACGGGATGTGTTGCGGTTGGAAGCGGGCTATCTACTCAACGGAGAAGATGCAAATCCTACTAAAACGCCGTATGAGGCCAATTGCGGATGGGTGGTAAAATTGGCTAAAAATAAATTTATCGGTAAAACCGCGTTGGAAACCAAAAAAGAAGCCGGATTCCCCAGCAGGTTGGTGGGATTCCGTCTTAAAGTGCCGGGAGTACCGCGTGCCGGATGCAAGATATTTTATAAAGGCAAGGAAGCCGGAATCGTAACGAGTGGTACTTTTTCACCACTATTTAAAGGGATTGCGGTAGGATATTTAGATAGTAAAATCCCGGTAGAAGCGGAAACGGAAATTGAAATTCACGGTCGTCTTTTACCGGCAATAGTTGTTAAACCACCGTTTTATAAGAACCGAGTTTAAGATAAGGAGAGAGTATGTATAACGAAGAAAAATGCCGTTTTACTAAAACGCACGAGTGGGCATACAAGGATGGAGAATTTGCTGTAGTGGGCATCTCTAATCACGCACAAGAAGAAATCAGCGATATCGTATTTGTGGATTTACCCAAACCGGGCCGAGTTGTTAACGCGGGCGAGAATTGCTGTGTGATTGAGTCTGTTAAATCTGCTTCTGAAATTTATGCGCCGGTCAGCGGTGAAATTGTGGCAGTCAATGAAGCCCTCAATGCGGACCCCGCTCTTGTCAACCGCGAACCACATGCCGGTGGCTGGTTGTTTAAAATTAAGATGACAAACCCTGCCGAATATGACAATTTGTTAGATTTGGCAGCATATAAGGCAACGATTCAAAAATAAGGTTTATATATATCCCCCGGTTATCGGGGGATTTTATCTAATTATTATGTTTACTCCTCATACTTCGCAAGATGAAAAAGAAATGTTGGCCACGCTAGGCATTTCGTCCATTAGGGAATTACTTAAACAGATCCCGGTTGATTTACAATATCCATCTTTTAATTTGCCGGCAGCATTAACCGAACAGGCCCTTACGGCCCATATGCATGCACTAGCCGCTAAAAATAAACCGCTTAAAAATTTTATAGGTGCCGGAATGTACGAACATTTTATTCCGGCTGCGGTACCGGCTTTATCCGGCCGCGGAGAATTTTTGACGGCTTATACCCCTTATCAGGCAGAAGCCAGCCAAGGGACTTTGCAAACGATTTACGAATTTCAAAGTTGTATTTGCGCGCTTTTGGAAATGGATGTGGCTACTGCCTCGCACTATGACGGTGCCACCGCATTGACAGAAGCCGTGCTGGCGTGTTTGCGCATTACAGGCCGCACAGAAGTGCTCATCCCGGCTGCTCTCCATCCTCACTACAAAATGGTACTTAAAACATATTTACGCCATTTGCCGGTGCAACTTAACGAGATTGGTTTTACGGAAGAAGGCCGTTTGAACGTGGATGAACTGACGCAAAAACTTTCTGCTAAAACAGCTTGTTTTGTGTTGGCCCAACCGAATTTCTTGGGAGTATTAGAAGATGCTGAAAAAATTTCTGCGTTGGTTCATGGCCAGGGAGCTTTGTTGGTAGCTCAAGTAAATCCTATCTCTTTGGGTGTGTTGCAAGCCCCGGGAGCATACGGAGCCGATTTCGCCACAGCAGAAGGGCAACCGTTAGGGAATCCCATTAACTTTGGCGGACCGGGTTTGGGTATTATGGCAGCTAAAAAGGCGTATATGCGCCAGTTGCCCGGGCGGATTGTAGGTATTGCCAAAGACAAAGATGGCCGACGGGCTTTTGTGCTTACGCTACAAGCCCGCGAGCAACATATTCGACGAGAAAAGGCCTCCTCCAACATTTGTTCCAACGAAGCTATTTGTGCATTAAATGCGGTAATCTATATGACATTAGTAGGACCGCAAGGGCTTAAGGAAGTAGCCGAATTGAATATAGAACGCGCACACCAACTGATGGAACAACTCACCGGCATAAAAGGTTTTTCGCTTAAATTTACAGGGCCTTTCTTTAATGAGTTTGTGCTTTCCTGCCCAAGTGATGCTCAAATTATTGTAGAGAAATTAGCCCAAAAAGGAATCGGGGCGGGTTATGCGTTGGGAAAAGATTTTCCCAGCATGGAAAACAATTTGCTCATTTGTGCCACAGAAATGCGTACGCCGGAAGATATTCAAGCTTATGCTGACGCATTAAGGGGGATTTAATATGGAAGAAATTTTACATACAAACGCTCTTTCTATAGAAAAATCCAAACCGGGTCGGCGCGGAGTACGCTTTACTCTGTCTCAAAAAAAGGCAGATCAGTATTTGCCGAAGCAGTTATTACGCACGTCAGCTCCGCATTTGCCGGAACTGAGTGAATTTGACGTGGTTCGCCATTTTACGCGATTGTCCCAATTAAATTATTCTTTGGATGGACAATTCTATCCGTTAGGATCTTGTACCATGAAATATAATCCCAAGGCATACGATACGTTATCTGCTTTGGAACCGTTTGTTCAGGCGCATCCATTTGCTGCGCAAAGCACGGTACAAGGTACGTTGCAAGTGATGTACGAATTGCAAGAATTGCTTAAAGAAATTACGGGGCTGGCAGCTTTTACGTTGCAGCCCGCCGCAGGTGCTCATGGTGAATTAACGGGAATTTTAACGGTACGGGCTTATCACGATGCACATAAAAATTTTGCACGTACAGAAGTGATTGTTCCGGATACCGCGCACGGAACAAACCCGGCTACGGCTAATATGGCCGGATATACGGTGGTTAATATAAAATCTGCCGCAGACGGATGCGTGGATAAAAAAGCATTACAGGCGGCGTTATCGGATAAGACGGCCGCGGTAATGTTGACAGTACCCAACACGGTAGGGCTCTTTGAAAAAGATATTCGTGCAATTGCCGATATGGTGCACAAAGCCGGCGCATTGTTGTATATGGACGGCGCCAATTTTAATGCGCTTATTGGCCTGGCCAAACCAGCTGATTTTGGCGTAGATGTGATGCACTTAAATTTACACAAAACCTTTGCGGCTCCGCATGGTGGTGGTGGGCCGGGTAGTGGGCCGGTGGGAGCGGCCAAACACGTAGCTCCGTTCTTGCCTAAACCTATTGTAGAAAAGAAAGATGGCAAATATACGCTTGCCGGAGAAATGCCCCAAAGTTTAGGCAAGATGAAAGCGTTTTACGGTAATATCGCGGTAGTGTTGCGCGGGTATTGTTACTTGCGCCAATTTGATGCGCACACGCTTAAAAATATCGCCGAAAAAGCGATTTTGAACGCCAACTATGTGCGTGCGAAATTAAAAGG
>CACYBL010000045.1 GCA_902772695.1 uncultured Elusimicrobium sp. | reverse complement strand
TTAGTTTAGCGTATAAAAAGCAAAAAAACAAGGGGGTATACGAGTAAAAATACTTTTTGCTAAAATATAAGTATCCTTATCGGATGATTCAAATGACACACACAGCTAAAAACCCATTTAAAGACAAAGCACTCTCTTCCCTTTTAATCAAATTTTCTGCTCCGGCAGTGGCAGGAATGTTTGCCAATGCGCTGTATAACATTATTTCCCGTATTTATGTAGGGCAGGACGTCGGTGCGGAAGGATTGGCGGGCATTACACTGTTGTTTCCGTTAGGGTTAATTTATATGGGATTTAGTGCTTTAATCGGAGTAGGAAGCAACTCTTTGTTTTCCATCCGTTTGGGAGAGAAAAAAACCGAAGAAGCCCGATTTATCCTGGGCAACGGATTTGTTTTGCTGACGTTGGTGTCCGGTGTACTTACCATATTAAGCTATCTGTTTTTAGATCCCATATTGGCCCTGTTGGGTGCAGACACACAAGTGCTTCCGTTGGCCCGAGCTTATGCACAAGTAGTATTCCCGGGATATTTCCTCTTCGGCATTGGAGCCGGCATGAACCATTTTATCCGTTCTTCCGGTCGGCCAAAAACCGCCATGGCTACCCAACTCATCGGGGCTTTTATTAACTTTGTTTTTGCTCCTATCTTTATTTTTGGATTTCACTGGGGAATGCGTGGAGCAGCGGCAGCTACCGTATTAGGCCAGCTAATCTCATTTGGGTGGGTTATGTGGTTCTTTTTGCGGGGTAACACATTATATCGGTTGCATTTGATATATTGCCGACTTCAAAAACAAATTGTACTGGGATGTTTAGCTATCGGATTTTCCCAATTTGCCTTTCAACTTGCTTCCAGCGCACTAAATTTCATTTTGAATCATGCTCTTTTGAAATACGGCGGCAATGTGGCTGTATCTGCTATGGGAATTGCTGTGAGTGTGAACACGCTCATACTCATGCCATTACTGGGAATTTCACAAGGAGCACAACCGCTAATCGGCTACAACTACGGAGCACGCAAATATAAAACAGCCATTCAAACGCTTAAAATGGCTATCCGTTGGGGAATGGGTATTACCACGACGGGATTTATACTTATTGAACTGTTTGCTACCCCTATCGCAGCCGTATTTAATAACCAAGATATTGCGCTTGTCCGTATGGCTGCCCATACCTTACGGATTCTTAATATACTTTTACCCCTTATTCCGTTGCAAGTGTTAGCAACCAGTTTTTTCCAAGCCGTCAACCATCCGGCCAAGGCTGCTTTTTTGAGTCTGTCCCGCCAAGTATTACTGGTAATACCTCTAGTACTTATTTTGCCTTTATTTTTCCAACTGGAAGGCGTATTTTACGCACCTGTTGTTGCAGATGCCATTTCTACTTGTCTGGCTATTTACATGTTGCATGTATTTTTTGCTAAACACGGATTACGCCTATTCCGCAGACAAAAATAGATGCCGTTGACATTCAACCGCATCTACTCGATGGATATTCCTTCCTTAATTTAGTGGATTAAGTAATGACACCCCACGGAACGTTTGTTCTGCAAGGCAGCGTATGTAATCAAGAGAGCCGTTTGTGTACCGTTGCGCAAATCTAACAATTCCTGACAAAGGGCCGCCCCTTTATAGAAAGCATTGATTTCATTTTGTAAGTGACGCAAAATTTTCTCGGCACGGCTTAAGTGCGTCGCACTGCGCATGAGCCCCACATAATTCCACATGGTACTTCTGAGCGTAGAGAGATCTTGTTTGATCAGATTCAAATCAGGTTTTTGCGAGGGAGCAACCCACTCTTTGGGTGTTGGAATACGGAATGTCCCTTCTTTGATTTCTTGGGCATCTGCCCGGGCACACAAATATCCCATGCCTACCGCCTCTAATAGCGAAGTGCTGGCTAAGCGGTTAGCACCGTGATAGCCCGTACAAGATGTTTCACCAATGGCATTTAAGTGACAAATATTTGTACGGCCCTGCGGAGTAGCATACACTCCTCCGCAAAAATAATGAGCCGCCGGCACAACAGGAACCGGCTGCTTGGTAAGGTCAAAACCTTCTTGTAAACATTTTTGATAAATAGCCGGGAAACGATCTTTTGTTTCTTGGGCCGGTTTATGAGAAATATCTAAATAAACCGAATCGTGAGATGTATTTAAACGTTCTTGCTCAATAGCACGTGCTACGATATCGCGCGGGGCCAAATCCTTAAGCTCATGGTAACGTTGCATAAATGCGTCCCCTTTTACATTGCGCAAAACCGCCCCCTCTCCGCGCAAAGCTTCCGATA
>CACYBL010000044.1 GCA_902772695.1 uncultured Elusimicrobium sp. | reverse complement strand
TGTATTTAAACGTTCCTGCTCAATAGCACGGGCCACGATATCGCGCGGGGCCAAATCCTTGAGCTCATGGTAACGTTGCATAAATGCTTCCCCTTTTACATTGCGCAAAACGGCACCCTCTCCGCGCAAAGCTTCCGATAAGAGGAAACTTTTCCCTTTAGCAAACACCGTTGGGTGAAATTGAACAAACTCCATATTCATTACGCGCGCTCCCACACGGTAAGCCATTGCAATTCCATGGCCGTATGCGTGCGCAGCGTTAGTAGTGTGCCGGTAAATTTGGCCTACCCCACCGGTGGCCAAAATAGTTTTGTTCGCCGTGACCGCAAAAACTTCACCCGTTTGATTATCTAACACATACGCCCCAAAAACCGTAAGCGGCTCATATCTGTCTATTAAATCAATAGAACTATGGGAAAATGTCAACAAATCTATTGCTGAAGAAAATTCTTTTACCGTTACTAACGAATTTTTCCGCACGGCTTGCTGCAGTGCAGATAACATCGCATGTCCGGTAGTATCCTTGGCATAAATGATCCGGTTTTTACGGTGGGCACCTTCCCGTGTAAAAAGCAGTTCTTGCCGGGCATTGCGGTCAAAATTTACATTCAAATCTTGCAGAAAAATCTCTTCTACGGCACGGCAACCCGCTACCGATAACTCCCGTACAGCTTTGTCATTACACAAGCCGGCTGTTGCCAAACGGACATCTGCTAGTAAATCTTCTACTTGAAGATTGGGTTCATAAACAATTCCACCTTGTGCTAAATCGCTGTTGGTCTGCGCCATTTCGCCGCAACAAAGCATGAGCGTATGAAGTCCCTCTTTAGCTGCCTGGTGAGCATATACACAACCGGCGATTCCGGCTCCTATAATCAAACAATCGGTATGAATAATTCGCATAGCTATATTATATAAAATCCCCCAAACTCACGTCTGGGGGATATGACTAATATATTCACAAGTCGTCTACGGCTTAGAACAAAGGCCACCCTCTCCATCGGGTACACACGAAAGATAACCGGCCGATATGCACAAATCTTGCCCTTTGTCGTTATTATATTTACAATCCGGGTTTCTGCCAGCGCTGGTACCCAGCTCTTGTGAATACACATAGATAGAATAGTCTCCCGTTTTGCGCTCGGCTTCTGTATAAATATTACGAAGACGCATTTGAGAGTGGACGGGTCCATCCATGTAAATACGAACTTTAAAATATTTGGTTTCAATACATGTAACACTTTGAAATTGTTGTTCACCGAGTTCTTTCACATTATACGGACCGCACGTCTTTGCATTTTTAAACCAAGTATCCAAATGCTCAAATTTGTCGAATCCTCCGTGCATAGCACCCGGATCGAGGTTATAAGTCTCAAGTAACTCTAGCTGACTCTTTACAATATTGCGGTCCCTACTTTCTTGCACAGCCGTTGCCATAGCCAACCCTTCTCTCATATGGCTCTGCTCGATGGCTTTCCGGTATGTACCTGCCGCCACCCCGGTCAAAACAGCCAAAATAATAACCACAACCAATAATTCAGCTAATGTAAAACCAGCTTTGTGACATAAATTCATAATAGCTCCTTGATAAAGAAAAGGTTATATTTATTATATCCTTTTTTACGATAATTTCAAGAAAAAAATAAAATTTGAAAAAATAACATAAAACCGATATACTAATGATAAGGAGAAAATATATGCTAAATAAAAAACGTGGTTTTACACTTATTGAATTACTGGCTGTAGTGCTGATCATCGGCGTTTTGACGGCGGTGGCTTTGCCGCAATACAAACGCTCTGTTTCCCGGGCTGAAGCAATGGAAGCACTTGTCAACCTACGGACGATTTTTGATGCTGCCAAACGTGCCAAAGCGGCTCATTCCATCCCCCCTACCAACCTGAAATCGTTGGATGTTTCTTTTTTTGATGCAACTACCGATTCCGACAGTACTTTTGCTATCGGTAAATTCCAATACACTTTTAATAACACCCATGTGCAAGCGTGCCGCATCAATGGAAACTATTGCTTTTATATGTATTATACCCGTACTTATACCGCGAACGGACAAAACCGCACCAGCAGAGATGTCCTTTCCTGCGGACTTACAAATACAGGTGGGAAATACGATTGGCTGTGTGAATCAATCGGGACATCTGCCATTGGCGAAAACGAATATTTAATCGATCGCTAAACACGTCTTTTGGTAAAAAAAGGCCACCTTTACCGGTGGCCCTTTTTTTGTAAAACTAGTAGTACTTTTTATGTCTGCCCATATGCCTTATTAATAAAGGACCTTTTTTCTTATCCGCAGGCCACGTTTTTTTTAATTTCTTTTTACTTACCCCTACCTTGAGTGCAACAAATGCAGGAACCGGTTTGTCTTCCATTACAAGAGCGGCTTGAGTGGCTTTTTGAAAGGTTTTGATTTTTTTAGCCGGGGGCTGCTCTTGCCGGGCTTTTCGGGCCAGTTCAAGCTCGTTGCCTTGCGGTAAATACACTTCACCCGATTGTAATAACTCTTTGGCACGCCGGGTAGCTTTAGAAGGCAAGCTTTTGCGTCGGCGGGTTTTGCTATGCGCAGTCCCCTCTTCTTGGGCAACAAATTTAGGGGTTGGCAGGGGCGAAATGGTTTTTTGTACCACTTTGACCGGAGAAGCAAATTGGGTAACTTTACAAATATCTTTCCATTTGTCTTCATCCCCTGCGATAAAGGAAATAGAATTTCCTACCGCACCCGCGCGGCCCGTACGGCCGATACGATGGATGTAATCTTCGGGCGATTGCGGTAAATCGTAGTTAATTACGTGTGCTATATGCGGCACGTCAACCCCGCGGGCGGCCACATCTG
>CACYBL010000043.1 GCA_902772695.1 uncultured Elusimicrobium sp. | reverse complement strand
TTAGCATTGCTAACGGCATTGTACGGCCCCGCTTTGGCATTCCCCCAGCCGTCACGGATAATTAAAACAACTTTTTTCATTTTGTTCTCCTTATTTACAACCAATTAAATCCGGCCAACGTTTTTGTTGGAACTCGTTCAATTGTTCCAACGTATGTACACCGTGCTGGTTTAAGGTTGTTAGAAAATAATAAAAAATCTGCTCGGCCATTTTGGTATCGGCCATGGCGCGGTGCCAACCCTCGCAACTGATCCCTAATTGTTGAGCAATTAACCCCAAACGATTACGCTCAAATTGGCCACTTTTACGAGCCAGTTTGAGGGTATCTATTACCGGATAGGGCGGAAAATTTACCCCACACGATTCAAATTCCGCGCGCAGAAAAGATAAATCAAAATCAGCATTGTGGGCCACCAATACACAACCATCCAAAATTCCTAATAAACGCGGTAAGATATCAGCGAAGGAAGGCGCTTGCTTCACCATTTCGTTAGTAATACCATGAATGGCAATGACTTCAGGCGACATGGGAATGCCCGGGTTAAGTAACGTAGAAAATTCTTCCACATGCCGGCCGTTTTGGGAAACACTTACGGCAATTTCGCAAATTTTTCCACCACCTGCCGGAGAAAGACCTGTTGTTTCGGTATCTAAACAAGCAAATTTTAAATCGCTTAATTCCATATTACACCAGATAAAAACGCAAACGCACTAAAAACCCGATTAAGACAGCTCCCACGGCTCCTAAGTAAAATACAAAATTGGAAATATCCATCAACCGGATCTTACGGGCATATATACACGCCCCTAGCCAAACGGCTAATAATACCGTCCAACGCCAACCGGGTAACAACATAATGAGAAAGAAAATAGACCGCACCATCATCAGCATCAAACGTTCATCAAAAGTAACGTAGTTAGCACCATAGCGGTCTTGTTCAAAAGCTAACAACCCCCACCCCAACACGCGGGTGGCACAAATTAACCCAGCGCAAAAAATAATCCACGGTTCAGCAAAGAAATTACCTGTTTCATACAATGCGTGAAACGGAACACAAAGGAATAAGAACAATAAATTGACCATATTTTTTAAGAAAAACGTCAACACAAAGCCATGTTTCACACGACCGCCGAATTGAAAAAATTCGTCTGTAAATACATGAAACATTCCAAAAAGAACGATACACACCCAACCGGGCAAATCAACCACTTCCAAAAAGGGCCATTTCATCGTTAGGTAACCATAACACAAGGCAAAACTCCATAATAAAAACACGATTCCGTGGAATATCATCCCCCGAGCGCGGTTCTCATTTCGGATCTGGTTAATGGTTTTATGAAAAAAGACAAAATCAGTCAAAAAATATGCTAAAAATAAACGCCAAAATACAATCATTTTTCCTCCTTGGGAAGCGATATTGTGAAAGCGCTACCTTGCCCGAGGGCACTTCTCACCTCAAGGGTTCCCCCGTGGGCTTGAATAATCTGCCGACTGATAAATAATCCCAATCCATACCCGGGTTTATCTGACTGCACTTGATGATATTTTTGGAACAATCCTTTTTGGTCCTGGGCACTAATTCCAATACCACTGTCAGCCACTGTAATAAAGTAGCATTTTTCATCTTCTTTTGCATCAATACGTACAAAACCTTTTTCAGTGAATTTAATGGCGTTGGATACCAAGTTGGTAATCACCCGGCGCAGCAATTTAGGATCTGCCGGAATATTTAACGCAGGGACATGCGTTTCCAAACAAAGATTTTTCTCCCGAGCAGTTGGAGCCAGCGTATTGGTAACTTGCGTAACAAGTTCCACCAAATCAACTGTTTCTTTCTTGGGCAAAAGCATCCCTGCCTCCACCCGCGACACATCCAGCACATCTTCTAATAAGACCGACAAATTACGCGTTGCCTCATTCATCAAAGTTAGGTATTGTTTTTTTTCTTCTTCGCTAACCTTACCACTTTGCAAGATATGCAAATATCCCTGCAATCCCAAGAGCGGAGCTCGCAAATCGTGAGCTACCGACCGAAATACCTGCTCTTTCATTTCGCTCACTTGTGCTTGCAACTGCAAGGCCTGGTAATCTTGCAAATCTGCCGTCATTTTATTAAAATCTGCAATGAGTTGCTGAAATTCTCCCCAACCGATTTCTTCGTCAATTTTCTGATCCAAATGCCCGGCGCTGACTTCGCGGGCCGCTTGGGAAAGGGCCTCAATCGGCTCCCCAAGCCGTTCGGCAAAAGTTAATGCCCCGAAATAAGAAAGTGTGGCAATAGTCAACAGAAAAAGCGCCAAAATAATGTTGGTATAGTAAATACTACGATAGGCTTCGCTTTTAAGTTGCAGTACCGCTACATACGCTCCTAAAATGGGAGTAGGAGCATACGCTCCGACATAGCTTTCCCGAGAGGTTTTAATTTTTTTAATTAAAGGGTTTCTCTTACTAAATGCTCGTTGTAAAGTTTGGGCATCAAAATCGGGCTTATATTGATACTCACTGGTATAAATCTGTCCTTCCTGATCCACTATATAAATATGTCCGGTGGTACCAATGCGTTGTTCCTGTACCCGCGCCAAAAAGCTGAAAAAACTCATAATCCCATACAAAAAATCGCCGTTAGGTAACGGGTAAATAAATTCGCTGATAGGGCGGTTAGCTACCACATCAAAACTGCTGACGGAAAGTTGGTTGCTTTGAGCTAAAACTGGCAAAGAAGGGTCATCTTCTAAATTCAGCGCAGGAAGTTGGTTTAAAATTTGTTTATCTCCGGCCCGATATAATTCCTTTCCTTTTGGAGAAAGCACCGCCAACATCAAAAAATCCGGATTCGCCGCTAATGCTTCCCGCAAAAGTGGTAGCGGGTCTTTTTTACGCTGAATATATTCGGAAATATTTTGTCCAAATGCCAAACGCCAATTTAAATCCTCTATATGTTGGTTCATAGAAGAGGAAACTATTTGCGCCAAATTGGCATGTGTCTCTAAAATATTATGTTTCAAATGAACCTGGTAAAATGCCAACAACACAACCAACGGTATCATCGGAATCAGCACCACTGCCAAAAACAATTTGAAAAGTTTAGAAAATAAAGACATAATCCCTCTTATGGTTATTATATCAATTCAAGGGATTACAGAACAGTAAAATATGAATATTATTTAATTTAGAGGAGCGTCGTGAATCAGGTAGTAATCAACCGAAGAACCCGAATGATCCAACTGAGCTAAGCTCTCGCACAATTTTTTGCCTCTTTGATTACTTTGTACGACAACACACCAGAAAGAATACGAATCGGCATGATAGCGATTGATTTCAAAGTAAACCCCGGATCTTTGCCTGGTTAGCGTCTTATATCCGGCAGTTGAAAAATAAGACCAATGAAGTTTTTCCGGAATTTCAAAATCCAATGCTTCAAAATCTGAAGTCGCAAATTTTCCGGTACTTTGGTAATACAGCACCAATGCTTTTTGTAATGCCCGGCCTTGCACAATCGCTTCTGTTACGTATGCCTTATCCACCGCACGTTGGTACTGTGGCACAGCTATAGAGGCCAATACCCCAATAATTAATACCACTACCAGCAATTCTATCAACGTAAATCCCTTCATATGTTCTCCCATGTGTTAGGTTAGACTAAATACAGAGTTAATGATCAAATTTCTCACAAAACCATTTCAAAACCCAATCCGGTTTATAATCTACTATTTTATGATTATGTTTGGTATAACTTTCCACAGGAGCGTAAAGTTGTTTTTCACGCGGAAGAAACGGATATAAATGATTAGTTACGACTTCTATATTGGGATACCATAAATTATGTACCTTTTTATCTATCCAGTGCTGGAGTCCTAAATTCGGTAAATGTAACCCGGCGCTGGCTGCCCAAAAAACAGAATTGACTGCAATTACATACAGTGCAAATTCGGTTTTAAGTAATGAAAGCAAATGCCAGGTTTGATTAATCGTGAATTTTTTGATATCTAATTCTACGTAATTTTTATCTTCGGTAGGGCCGCCTTTCGTAACGCTTAGCACCAAATATCCTTCTTTAATCAGCCCCTCAGATAACTCACGCATATACGGATATGTATAATTTGAACTGCGTGAATCAAGTTGCAAAAACACAATTCCTTTTTTCCCGCTCATTTTAGCACGTATTTGTTGTAATGTGTTTGCTACAATTTCAGCCGGATTAGAAGGGAAATACATAACGGGAGTCGGGACTTCTTCCGGTAATTCCAACCCAAAGGTTTCAAATAAATTAACTACGCGGTGAGTAACCCGTTGGCTATATTCATAATAAACCGGAACAGCTAAAAATCCGGCAGGGATATGTTGAAAGGCCTCTTCATAATCGTAATTTTTCCAAATGAGCGGATGCCGCGTACCATTAAAATAAAACACTTTTTCAAAATGCGGATTTTCTTCTATCAATTTACCGACTATCGGTGAATTGTTGCGGTCAAACTTGGCACCGACATACGCATAAAACGGAACATTAGGATAGCGTTTCTTAAGAACTTCCCAAACAGGAGTAGTATAAAGGTAATCGCCAATACCCATAAAAAAAATAAAGGCAATTCCCCTCACAGCGGAGGGGACACTTAACGCATAATCTAAATTATAATGGATTTCTTCGTGACGGTAGAGCGGCCGGTTAATACGATACCAACGTGGGTCATGCGGAAGGAGATTTCCTGTCCTAAAAGAATTGTTATCAAACCGATACCACGGAGCTGTTTTTTCCGGCAACCACCCGGTACATTTGTGGTAAATCCAACGGCCAATTTCATATGGTACGCATAAAGCGCGCTTGGCACAAATTTTGCGATATATCCGCTGGGACATACGCCCCCCTCTTTAGACACAAAAAATCCCCGCCCAATGCGGCGGGGATAAAAACAATTTATTGGTAATAGTCCCCGCTTTCAGCCTCAGAGAGCTGCAACGTCCGGAAAAAATCCGTGCAGTCTCCACTATTACATACCCAATACGTTTCACCGGCGTTTAATCCGTTGGGAATTCCTTCCGTACCGGTATTTTGGACATACACTCGCGTGGCCGTAATGATAGGATCTTGGCGGGATGTCACGCTGACTCCGCAATTGCGGGCAGTTAAATCACCCACCGGAGCTAAATCATACACCCAATATTTTCCTGTAGGGCTAATCCGCACATCCAAATCGGCCATACTTGCCGGGCAACTGCGAAACGCGGCCGCATACCGCACCGCCGATTCCAAAATAGCTTTTGAGTTAATGGTAGCTTCAACTGTTTTGGCTTTATTTACTGCCTTTTTATATTGCGGCAAAGCAATACCGGACAAAATACCGATAATTAAAATAACTATTAACAACTCAATAAGTGTAAAACCTTTCCGATTCATAAAAATCCTCCTTTCCAAGATACTTATAGTATAACAAAAAAATGATAAAAAAACCGCACGTTTTCAGCGTAGGTGAAAAATAAACTTTTTATGCACCCCTGTTTCCACAAACCATACTCCCCTATTTTCCAATTATATTTACCTCCTGTTTTTCTTACAACCATCCGATGGGCCTCTTTTCATCACCTTTTTGTGGGTCCAAAATTCCCTATGCTCTAGGTCCAAGTGCCCATGTTTTTTTCAAACAAAACTCTATAATATGAGTAGCAGTAAGAATAGTCAAAAGGAGGTTATCATGAAGAAAATTGTATTTTCAGTTGCACTTTTATGTATGACCGTATCGCTTTTCGCTACCAACTTATCTTCCGTTGTACAACGGACGGTACTGAAAGCCCAACAAGATCAAACTTACACTAAGCAAGAAAAAGTTCCTTCTATCACATTCGCCGGACACACTTACGTGCTTTCAAGAAGCCAATCCGGAGTAAATGTGTATGCCCATGAAGGTTCAAATGAGGCTTTTGTTAATCTCAAACGCACACACTTCTCTGTGTTTTATGATAAAGAACCCTTAAAAAACCATTTTCAAAGTTTTGAAGATGTTTTACAATATGGAATGAAAGTTAATAATTGGCATGGTACCCCACAAATAGTCCATGAAAACCCAACTGTATATGCTTATATCGTAGAATCCGATAGCAGTGTACGAAAAAGATACGAAATAGTCCGCTTTGTAGATTTGGCAGAGAAAGGATTTATCACCTATAAATTTATCTACGCCGAACCGGACAGTGAACTCTTTGACTGGGGAATGGAAAACTTCCGCGAGAAATGGATTGCTGAAATGGCAAACATGACTCTGCCAGATCCCGTTACCGAATCGTTCTTTGGCTCTCAATATGAATAGTCCCACCGCACTTATAAAAACACCCTCCGGCATACCCGGAGGATGTTTTGGCGGGACCATTGCACACATACTTTCAAAATTCTATAATAGGAATAAGCCGATTTTATTAAATACGGCCCAAACCGTTTTAACTTAAACAAGGAGACTTCTGTACTATGGCTAAACTAGTTGCT
>CACYBL010000042.1 GCA_902772695.1 uncultured Elusimicrobium sp. | reverse complement strand
TATTTCCCTTTTTTATGTTTAATCGGTTTGCCGTAGTAGGCCTTGATAAACAAGTCTTTAATCTCGCTAATTAACGGATAGCGTGGGTTGGCACCGGTGCATTGGTCGTCAAAGGCCATTTCGGATAGGCGGTCTAAATTAGCCAAAAAATCCTTTTCGGGGATTCCGTATTCTTTTAGAGACCGCGGGATATTCAGTTTGTGTTTCAAATCCTCAATCATCTTGATGAGCTTTTGTACTTTGGCATCCTTATTGTCGCCTAACTTATGATTGGGGATAAGGTAATCAATAATTTTGGCGTAGCGTCCCTTTACAAACGGATAACGGTATTGCGGATATAATCCTTGTTTGGTGGGTTTATCCGTGGCATTGAACTCTATCACGTAGGACAACAACATAGCATTGGCCAACCCGTGCGGCACGTGATACATGGCCCCTAACTTGTGCGCCATGGAATGGCATAGTCCCAAAAAAGCGTTGGCAAAAGCCATCCCGGCTACAGTCCCGGCATAATGCATTTTTTCTCGGGCGGTGATATCTTTGGCTCCCAGCGTATAGGAGCGTTCCAGGTATTTAAACACAAGTCGCATAGCTTCCAACGCTTGCCCTTCCGTGAAATTGGTCGAGAAAATGGAGGTGTATGCTTCCACGGCGTGTGTAAGTACATCTAGACCTGAGAAAGCCGTCAACGATTTGGGCATACCGAGCACAAATTCCGGATCAATGATAGCCATATCCGGAGTAAGGGCATAATCGGTAATAGCGTATTTAGTACCGGATTTTTCATCCGTGATAACTGTAAACGGTGTTACTTCCGATCCGGTACCGGAGGTGGTGGGGATAGCCACCATAGTTGCTTTTTTGCCAAGAGGCGGGGCTGCATAAATACGCTTGCGGATGTCCATAAAACGCATGGCGATATCTTCAAAACTGGTGTCTGGGTTTTCATACATCAGCCATACCATTTTGGCTTCATCCATGGCAGATCCGCCGCCCAGCGCGATAATCAAATCCGGTTGCCAGCTTTTGGCAATTTTTAAGGCCTGAGTGACGTTGGAGATGTCCGGATCCGGTAAAACGTCAGAGAACACCCGAAACTTAATATTCAAATTTTCCAACACATCCGCCACGGTACGTACATGCCCTAGTTGTTCCATTGTTTTATCGGTAATGATATAAGCACGTTGTTTGTCTTTTAGTTCTGCCAAGGCCTGGGAAAGAGCCCCGCGCTTGAAATAGATTTTAGAAGGTACTTTGTACCAATACATATTTTCACGGCGTTGTGCTACGGATTTAATATTCATAAGATGTTTGACTCCAATATTTTCGCTGACGGAATTGCCGCCCCAAGAGCCGCAACCTAACGTCAAAGAAGGTGCTAATTTAAAGTTATATACGTCTCCGATAGCCCCCTGGGAAGATGGAATATTGATTAACGTCCGGGCGGTGGGCATATCGCCAAACGCTTCAATACGGTCTTCATTTGTTTCGTCGGTATAAAGCACGGAAGTATGTCCGGCTCCTCCGTATAAAATTAAATCGCGGGCCAACGAAACCGCTTGTTTAAAATCTTTGGCGCGGTAAAATCCCAACACCGGGGAAAGTTTTTCCCGGGCAAAAGGTTCTTCATCGCAGATTTTTGTTGCTTCTGCAATTAAAATTTTAGTATGGGCGGGTACCTTAATTCCGGCCATTTTAGCGATATCTACCGCACTTTGACCGACAATAGCCGAATTGAGTTGATTATCCACTACAATGGTGTTGGCTAATTTTTGGCGGTCTTTTCCGGTAACGAAATGACACCCGCGGGCGATAAATTCCTGTTGGACTTTTTTGTAAACAGCGTCTTCCACAATTACCGCTTGTTCGCTGGCACAAATCATGCCGTTATCAAATGTTTTGCTCATAATAATAGAGCTGACGGCCATTTTAATATCAGCGGTAGCATCAATAACTGCCGGAGTATTACCTGCTCCCACCCCGATAGCCGGTTTACCGGAAGAATAGGCCGCATGTACCATGCCAGGGCCGCCGGTAGCTAGAATGATATTGATATCCGGGTGGTGCATCAACGCACTGGAAAGCGGCATGGTAGGATTTTCTAACCAGCCGATAATTCCCTCGGGGGCTCCGGCTTCTACCGCCGCTTCCAACACAATACGCGCGGCTTCTATCGTGCATTTTTTTGCACGCGGATGGGGGGAAAATACGATACCGTTACGTGTTTTGAGTGCCAATAAACTTTTGAAAATTGCGGTGGAAGTAGGGTTAGTGGTAGGGATCACACCGGCAATTACGCCGATAGGTTCCGCCACTTGCCGGTAACCAAAGGCATCATCATCACTTAAGATACCGCAGGTGCGGGTGTCTTTGTATTGGTTATAAATATATTCGGAAG
>CACYBL010000041.1 GCA_902772695.1 uncultured Elusimicrobium sp. | reverse complement strand
GAATTGAAAGTTTTAGACAAAACTCTTTCAATTGTGCTTGCCTACGCGCAAGCTCATCCGGATACGTTAGTTTATGTAAATGCGGATCACGATACCGGATTGGGATCTTTTTCCTACCAAGTGTTAAATCCCTCAAGAGCGGCCCGGAAAAGTGCTGAGGGTGAAGTTCTTTATGATGGGAATACGTCGTACGGATCCTTTAATACATATGCTTTGTTGGAAAAACAACGCCGTAGTTTATATTACGTAGAACGGGAATTGCAAAAATTACCGGAGCAAAAACGTACGGCCGCAATTATGCAGAAACGGTTACGTCAGGCATTAGGGTATCCGGTAGATATTACGGAATTTGAAAATATAAAAGATGTACCTGGCATTTTTAAGCAGTTAAACGAAAAATACGGTATTTCCTGGGGAACGCCTACCCATTCAGCCGCGCCTTTAATCGGCGTAGCGTA
The DNA here is from genome assembly GCA_902772695.1 of uncultured Elusimicrobium sp. Lineage (GTDB taxonomy): Bacteria > Elusimicrobiota > Elusimicrobia > Elusimicrobiales > Elusimicrobiaceae > Avelusimicrobium. Next base: position 7,643 of record CACYBL010000041.1, on the reverse strand, counting down.
TGGCCCTTACCAGGAACTTTTTGGTGGAGTATATCATAATACTGATATCCTGATGAAATTCAAAACAGCATTGGGATGGAAAGAGGAATAATATGGCAGAGGATTTTTTAAGTGAAACGCAAACTCACCACGCGGAACAACCAAGGAAATTTTCCAGGTTGCATCGGCGGTTATTTTTACTTGTGTTTGCCATCGCTGTACTATGGCAAGGATTGTTGTTGGTAGATACGCGGTTGTCCCAATATCATCGGGCAATGAGCGATTCGTTTAAGGTTATTTTAACGGTAGATGGAAAAGCGGATAATACGGTGCTTGCCCAGATGGGGGAAACATTGAATCAAAAAGAAGATATAGAGTCGGTTCGGCTGTTTTCTGCCAAAGATGGTTTGGAGGCTGTTCGGCGGCAAAATCCACAGTTAGTACAATCACTTTTATTGATGGGACGCAATCAAATGCCCGCTTATTTTGAACTGCGTTTAACCCCCACGGCGGTACGAAATGTATCTTCATTGTTGGCTAATTTATCTGCGGAATATAAAGAACTTACACCTCATTATAATGCCCAGCATGCGCAATGGGTATTTTTAACTGCGATTAGTCTCAAATTGCTGCGCATGTCTATGTTGTTTTCTGCCTTGTTGTTTTTGGCTTTTATGTTTTTGGTAGAAGCATACCCATCAAAAAAGGGGCGGTCTCATTTGATGAGCGGGGCTTTTTCCGGTATGTTAGCCGATATATGTGCCGGCGCATTTTTTGCAATACTTATTTATCCTACGGGGTTTTTAAGTGAAGTCTTGCGCGATTTTGTTACACCTGTCGGGCAAGTGTTATTATTCATTTTTTGCGGACTTTTAGGATGGACATTGTCTAAATGGCAAAAGTTTTAAGTTTATTTTTATTGTTCTTTTTGGTAGCGGTTCCTTTGCAAGCAGACGAAGCCGCGGATCACAAGCGTGAAATTGAACGCTTGAAGAAGGAAGCTGCCCAGAAAGAAAATGAACTGAAGAAATATCGTGAACAGGAAAAACAGATTTCCAAAGAAATTTCTGCCTTGGAAACGCAAAAGGCGCGTGCGCAACAATTGAAAAATAAGGTGGAATCGGATATTTCTTATGTAGAGCAAAATTTGCTGTCTATTGAAGAAAAACGTGCTGCATTAGAACGCAGTATCCCTATGTGGCAAGGAGTAATAGAAAACGAATTGGAAAATTACTATTTCACGCCTTCTTGTTCGTTGTGCGTGGGCGGATATAGTTTAGAGCAAGAAATTTTTATTGACCGTATGCTTACTCATAAAGCTGCTTTCTCGGCACAATTGGAGCAAGCGGATCGGGAAGCTCAAACACGTATGCAAACTTTTGAGGAACGTAGTCGTAAATTATTGGAGCAGAGTTCCCGTATCAAAGAAGAACAACAAGTTATTTCGCGTACGTTTAACAAGAAACAAAAAGATTTAGATATTACCAAACGTAAAGCGGCAGCCGTGCGTAAAGAAATAAACGAACTGAATAAATCCGCAGCGGAATTAAACGACTTATTGGCTTCGTTCGAACGTAAACGTAAGGCGGCTGCAGATAAAAAGGCAAATACTTCCGCTTCCAAACCCAATAGCGGGCCGCAAATTAACGCTGCCCCTAACAGTTTGCCTTGGCCGGTAAAAGGGAAAGTGTTGAGTAAATTCGGTAAAGAATACCGGGCCGATCTGAATACGTGGATTTTTCGGGATGGGATAAAAATAGCCGCGCCTGCAGGCGTTGTGGTACGTACGGTGGAACAAGGCAGTGTAATTTATGCCGGTCCATTCCGTTCTTATGGCAATGTGGTGATTATAGACCATACAAAAGGATTTTTTACTATTTACGGATTTTTGCGTGAAATCCGGGTAAATGTGGGAGACAAACTACCCCAACAAGGTGTTATCGGCACCGCCGGGCGGGATACGCAGGCTTCTTCCGGCACCGGTCAGAGTGCAGTTTATTTTGAAATACGCCAAGGTACGGCGGCAGTAGATCCGCAACTTTGGTTAGAATAACATGAGGAACTATGAAAGATAAAAAATTAAATCGTTATGCCATTTTGGTGGCTGTTGTGTTTTTTGTAGGGACATTGTTCCCCTACGCATACGGAGCAGCGGACCGTAGTTTAAAACAATTGCGCACGTTGGTCAATGTTATAGAATTTGTAAAAGAAAATTATGTGGCAAAGACGGACACTGACAAACTTATTTCCGGGGCTATCCGTGGAGTAATAGGGGAATTGGATGATTTTTCGCAATATTTAGATCCCAAAGATTATAAAAATCTAAAGAACGATACCCGCGGTGATTTCGGTGGGTTAGGTATTAGATTGCAAAAAAAAGACGGATTTATTACGGTAGCTACACCTATGCCGGGGACGCCTGCTTATAAGGCGGGTATTATGCCGGGAGATCGTATCTTGTTCGTTGATGACAAAGATGTTTCCAAAATGGATTTGGAGGACGCGGTAGAGTTAATGCGCGGCCCGGTAGGTAGTAAGGTAAAAATTACGGTTAGCCGCAAGGATGAGAAAACAGGTAAATATAAAAAACAACCTGACTATTTATTCAAACGCGAAAAGATCGTGCCTGAAGTGGTATATTACCGTATGTTGCCCGATCAGGTGGGATACCTGTATATGGTAGATTTCTCAGGTCATAGTTTGGAGGAAGTACAGAAAGCACTGGCGGATTTACAGAAACAGGGGATGAAATCGTTGGTGTTGGATTTGCGCTTTAATCCGGGGGGGTTGTTGACAGGAGCGGTAGATATCGCTAAATTATTTTTACCAAGTGAAAAAATGATTGTTTACACCCAAGGCCGCAAGACTGCATATTATCAAGAATTTAAAACGGTGTCTGATGGGCCTTATGTGGAACTGCCCATGGCCGTGTTGGTGAATCAATCTTCTGCTTCAGCCAGTGAAATCGTTTCCGGGGCTTTACAGGATAATGGTAGGTCTTTTATCGTGGGACAGCGTACTTTTGGTAAAGCCAGTGTACAACAGGTGTTGCCTCTTACCGGCGGAGCAGGACTGCGTTTGACAATTGCACATTATTACACGCCTTCTGGCCGATTGATTCAACGGGATTATCGGGATAAATCCAAAAAGGATGAAGGCGGTATTTTGCCGGATGTGGAAATTATTGTGGCTCCTAAAGAGGAATTTAAAGCTTTTGAACCATACCGTGATGTTGTATATATTCCCGGTCAAGATTTGCCAAAATTGGAATTTAAAGCAAAAGACCCCGTGTTGGAAAAAGCGGTTGCTATTTTGACGGGGAAAGAACAACTGGAAGAAGCTAAAATTGCCAGCCAACAAGAAGCCGCCAAACGTAAGGCCGAAGAAGAACAAAAGGCAGAGGATGCTGAAGAGGAAGAGGGAAAAGATGAAGAGGAACAGATGCCTCAAGCGGATAAATAAAAATGAAGAAAGAAATTTCTATTTTAGGGATTGAATCTACTTGCGACGAGACCTCTGCCGCGCTTTTAAAAGGAGGGCGGGAGCTGGTATCTAACGTTATTTATTCGCAAATAGAAGAACATAAAAAATATCATGGGGTCGTTCCCGAGTTGGCCAGCCGTGCCCACGCCGCGAAGATTGCTACGGTGATAGCTGAAGCGTTGGGGGACCGACCGCTGGATTACGTTGCTTTTGCCAGCGGACCAGGGTTGCCCGGCGGTTTAATGGTGGGTCGTGTGGCCGCACAAACCTTGGCAGAATTTAAGCAAGTACCGTTAATCGGAGTCAACCATCTGGAAGGGCATCTGTTTGCTTGTAATTTTGAAGAGACCCAAGCTCAGGAACGGTTACAATTTCCGTTAGTTGCACTTATTGTCTCTGGTGGGCATACTGAATTGTGGTATGTTAAAGGATACGGCGATTATAAGGTGTTGGGCCGTACGCGTGATGATGCGGCCGGGGAAGCATTTGATAAAGTAGCTAAACTGTTGGGATTACCATATCCGGGTGGGCCGCAAGTATCAAAACAAGCACTTAACGGACGACGGGATGCCATTGCATTCCCGAGGCCGCTTTTACCGGGTACTTGGGAATTTTCTTTTAGCGGTATAAAGACGGCTGTAAGCTATTACCTGCGGGATCATCAACACATAAACATAGCGGATGTTTGTGCCAGCTTTGAAATGGCCATGGTAGACACCTTGGTTACTAAAACATTGTTGGCGGCTAAAAAATATAAAGTGAAACATATTGCTGTGGGGGGCGGGGTAGCTGCCAATACATTGCTTCGCCAGTTGATGAACGAGCGCGGCGCTTCGCAAGGCGTAGAAGTACATTTTGTGGAACGGAAATTGTCGTCGGACAATGCGGCCATGATTGCATTAGTTGCTTATAAAAAGTTACAATACGCAGAGCAAACAGGCAAGCCGCTCAAAGCCAATATTAACATTGACCCCAATATGAAGGTACGCCGTTGGGGATAAGGAGTAAGTATGATTTTGTGGGCCATGCCCGATTCGGGCGCCAGAACAATGGAAGATTACGCTACACTGGTGGCGTTATTTAAGAAAGAAAATCCATCGGTGGAAATTTCGGTACGGGTGTTTACGCGCAACGTATTGTGGCGGCGTATTTTTACACTGAAAGATCCGGCACACGAAGAAACTCCCGATTTGATTCAAATTCCGCATTATTGGACGGCACTGCTTGTTAAAGCCGGCGTGGCGGAGAACTTATCTCAATTAGATCCCGGGATGAGCTTAACCAACTGTTTGCTTCCCTTGAAAGAAAACTGTTACCAACCCGGTACGAAGGATTTATATTCTTATCCTTGGTGGTTTGATTTAAGCGCGTTGCATTATCGGGCAGATCATTTACGTTTGGTTTCTTCTCACCCGGAGGAGGACTTAAAAACCTGGCCCGGCTTATTGTCTATTTGTGAAGCTCTGCGGGAAAAATTTAATGATGTAAACGGCTACTATCCTATGCAAAATAGCGATTGGCGCGGCTCGCTTTCTATGCGTAGCGCCTTGCCTTGTATGTGGAGCCGCGGGCTAAATTTCTTCACGGAAGACCGTGCCGCTACGCTTGTCGGTTCCAAAGAATTCAAAGAGGCATTGCACGATTATATTACGTTGGCACTTAAAGAATATATGCCTATTTTGCGAGAGCGCGGCTCGTTAGGGACGATTGTCTCCGGCAAGGCCAGTATGGTGATTTCGCGCAAGCAAGGTATCAGCACGTTTACTACGCGCCGTGGGGTGCGGGTATGCACGTTGCCGGTGCCGGCCACGGGGGAAAAATCCGCGGCATATTTATCTGGGATGAATTTATTTATAAATACGTTTTCCCAACATAAAAAAGATGCGCTTAAGTTTATTAAATTTTGCGCCCGTCCGGATATTCAATTGCGCTACGCCCGGATGATAGAGGTTTTTCCCGCATTTGAAGATGCCTTTGAAAAATTTATTTCTTCCTCATCCAGGTTACAAATATATAAAGAGATTTTGCCTTCGGCCAATGTGTTGCCCAATATCGTGATTATGGGCACGGTGATGGAGATTTTAAAACGTGTGTTAGCGGTGTGTGCCACACAGATTGTGGAACATCGGTTCACGCAAGCCTCGTTAGACAGGGAATTAGACCTGACAGCTAAAGAGATAGAATTTTTGCTGTCCATATATAAGGGGTAAGGTATGTTTGACAAGAAATCCTATACACTTTATAAGTTTCATAAACAACTCAACCAATCGTTTCAAGACAAGCGTGAATTATTGGAGTGCGCGTTGCCTGCCTTGCGCAATTTATTTAAGTTGGACCGGGTCTATTTTTTCAATTGGCAACAAGAGCGGGCGATTTTATCGCTTAAGATGATGTGCAAAAAAGAATATTGTATGGATATGCAGGAAGACATTTCAGTAGCTAACGAACCGGCTTTCCTGCGCCAACTTTTGCAACAAGGGGTGGCGGAGACGACGGATTTGAGTTACCCGGCGTTGTATGTGCTTATCCGTTGGATGCGCCCGACGGTAGAATTAAAAGCGGGCGAAGTCCGTTCTATCATGCGGGAAAAAGTCGGTGTTTTGCGGTTGGAGCGCTTCCGCAAGAACCGTGTATTTACGAATGCGGAGATAGATTTAATTAAAGCACTGGGCGAAGAAATTTCGCACAATTTGCATAATACGGAAATTGACCAAACCAAAAACCAGCGGCTCAACATTTCCACCGCACTCAATGATTTGTCTACGATTTTTGCTTCCTCTTTGCGCTTGAACGACGGGCTGGAGCTTATATTAAAAGGGGTGCAGCGGTATTTTCATTTTGACCGGGTGCACTTGTATCTGACAAACTCGGAAGGCACCCGCATCAAATCGGTATTGGGGGTGGATATTTCCGGCACGGTTACACAGGAATCGGGCGACTCGTTACGGGAAGAAGAAAAACAAATTTTAAAAGAAGTGTTTGATTCTTCGGCCACGTACCGGGCCATACGCAGTGTGATTTATGTGCCGCTTAAAGTACAGCGTACCAAGGTGGGTTTTTTAACATTTGATAATATTCTTTCCCGCCGGAAAATCGGGTATTTGGATTTTATTTCTTTGCAGCAGTTTGCTTCGCAAATGGCGCTGTCTATTGACAACGCGCGGCTGTTTGAACGGGTGCAGGAATTATCTAATTATGATGAACTCACCAAATTGCCGGTCCGTCGTTATTTTAACGAAAAATTTGCCGAAGAAATCTACCGCTCCAAACGTTTTGGTCTGTCTTTATCACTAATTATTATGGACATTGACTGGTTCAAACAAATTAACGATAAATATGGCCATCAAGTGGGGGACTGGGCCTTAAAAGCCGTCAGCAAAGTAATTCGTTCTTCTCTGCGGCAGACGGATGTGCCGTGCCGTTTTGGGGGGGATGAAATGATGATTATGTTGCCGCGTACAAACGCGGAAGAAGCAAAAGTAATTGCCCGCCGCTTAAAAGAAAAAATCAGCGATATTACCTTGCCGGACCGTACTTCTCTGGAGCCGGAGCATTTAAGTATCAGCCAAGGGATATCCTCTTTCCCGGCGGATGCGTCCACCGCTAATGAACTATTGGAAAAAGCCGACCAAGCCCTGTACGTAGTTAAGCAACACGGCCGGGGTGATTTTGCGGTGTACCGCGAAGTGGTTGACCAAGTCCAACAAGTTACCCCGGAAGAAAAAAAGGAAGAAAATAAATAAAGCTGGAAAAATTTCTTTTTTTCTGCGGTGCGGGGCAATAGTTTGGCAAGGCGGAGGATTTTCCTCAATTCTCGTCGGAAAGAGCAATTATTTGCTCGTATAAATTTTTTATTTTTTTCTGCGTTTACTTTTTCGTCCAAAAAAATCTTGACAACCTGCCCAAAAGTTGCAAAAATGTAAGAGTATCATATCGGCGTGTTTTCTAAAAAACAAACGCGCCGTTCTGCGCGCATTTATTTTTGGCGCAACGATTTGTAAAAATTAAATTTGAAAAAGGATACCCAAAAGGGAATTATACACATGAATAAAATCAAAAGTTTACTCCACGTTTTATACGGTAAGGCCACAGTTGCGGCGGCTTTATTAGTAATCGTATTAACGGCGGCGGTGCCGTCGTTTGCCCAAACGGCTGATGTGCGTTATGCCGGTGTGTTCTTT
>CACYBL010000040.1 GCA_902772695.1 uncultured Elusimicrobium sp. | reverse complement strand
TGGAGGCCGTCCAAACAGCTGCCGCTGAAGAAAAAAAACAGCTAGAGGAGCAGCTCAAAGCTGCCCAAGAAGGGCCTGCTCCGGAGAAACCGCTTGCCCCCAAAGTTCCGGCGTATGCCGCTTTGTCTCCACGGGAAGCGAAAGAAGAATTGCCCCTTATTTTAAGTGCTTTAGAGACAGTTCGAGTAGCGGCCGAAGATCCCACAACGGACCTAGCCGAACCCAATCAACCTTCTCTTCAGCCGCCAGCCCCGATAACAGCGGCTACGGACAAAAAATCACCGGTTCAGAAATCGGATACTCCGGCCGAAAACCCGGTAGAGATGACTCGTCAAGCCAAAGCCAAAGTTCAAACCGAAGCCGACTTACCGGAAATTAAAGTGGCTCCGCCACAACCGCCCGCTGATTCGTCTTTAGTTGATGGAGAGGACTTTTTAAATAAGACGGATAATTTTATTGGGCGTATCAAGTGGTCTATTTTCCACGAGGACCGCTAATCTATTTTACACTCCAATAGAATCTTTCATAAGGATATATATGGCACGTTTGAAAGTCGCCGTTTTATACGGCGGAAAATCAACTGAACATGAAGTGGCTGTACATAGTGCACAAACCGTGTGCCGGTTATTAGCTTCTAAGCCGGAATTGTACCAAATCTACCCTATTTTTATTGATAAGCAAGGGTATTGGTTCTTACAACAAAATTGTGGTGAATACCAGGCGGAGGATGTCCCTGTTTCTCCTGTGATTAAGCCACAGGTCAATTTACAGGCATTGGACGGTTCTTGGCAAGTAAAAGCGGATGTGTTTTTTCCTGTATTGCACGGTACCAATTGCGAAGACGGAACCATGCAGGGATTATTGGAAACATTGGATGTTGCTTACGTGGGATGCGGCGTATTGGCCTCTGCGATAGGAATGGACAAAATAATTACCAAATTGATGGCACAGCAAGCGGGAGTACCTGTTTTGCCGTTCCAAACCGTAAAGCAAGGGGAAGCATACGACGAGGATGCCCTGTCTAAATGGGTAATGCAACAAGGGTTGCCAGTATTTGTTAAACCGGTAAGATTGGGGTCTTCCGTCGGAGTTCGGAAAGTAAAAGATTTTGCTGAATTAAAGCCGGCGATAGAATTTGCGCTTCAATTTGATACGGAAGTGATGATTGAAAAAGGGGTAGACCGTGCTCGGGAGATTTTTTGTGCCTTGTATGGAGAAGGGACTACTCTTAAATCCTCGGCTTGCGGCGAATTACGTTCGTTGGCGGGGGAATTCTTTGATTACAATGCAAAGTATGTAGTAACCGGGGGTTGCGAAACAGATGTACCAGCTGCATTACCTGACAAAATAGCTTCTCAAATGCGGCAAGATAGCGAAAAAGTTTTTCGTGCCTTGCGTGCAAGTGGTTTAGCACGGGCTGATTTTTTGATGGATCATAGAGGAACTTATTATTTTTCCGAAATTAACACTTTACCGGGATTGAGTGACACAAGCCTATTTCCGCAACTTTTTGAAGCAAGTGGAGAAGATTATAGCCAAATTTTGGATGGCTTAATCCGATTAGCTGTTTCTGTTCACGAACGAAAAGAAAAATTATCACTAAACCGTTAATATGTTTAAACTTGCGACGCGTCTTTCAAACCTCAATATATGGGTAAAAATTGTGTTTTGTTTTTGCTTGTGGGGAGGACTGTGTAATACCGCATTGGTTGGATATGACATTTGGAAGGGGGATATCTTATTGCGTCTGCATGTGGGGTTTCTGATTTTATATATCGGACAGATCGTTTTTATTTTACTTCACGAACGTCAGGTTTGGGCTTTGGCGGTATTACAAGGGATAATGGCTCTATTAACAAATGCTGATTTTACTTTTATGCCTCTGGTGAGGTTGTTGGGAAATGGGTTGTTCTTTTTATTTCCAAATTTGCCGATGGAGTATATAAAAATATCGCAGTACGTATTGGTTTCTCTTGCTTTTACTTTGCAGATGTTAAGTGCTTTTATCTTATTTAGTTTATTGCCTAAAAATACTTCGCAAAAAATATAATTTGATTTTTTAGAAAAATACAGTGGCATAATCTTTACGATTGCGCCCCTGCCGTATTGACGGATTATTTAAAAGACTGGTACTTACGGATAACTTCATCCTTAAAACTCAAGAAAGTGCCCTCAGCAATAGCCGTGCGTGCACGTTCCATTAGACGGATTAAGAAACGAATGTTATGAATGCTCATTAATCGGTGGCTGGTTAATTCTGCAGAGCGGTATAGATGGCAGAGGTAAGCGCGCGAGTAACGGCGGCAGGTGTAACAATCGCATTCCGGGTCCAACGGAATATCCTGCGTGCGATACTCAGCATTTTTGATATTGACGCGTCTGGTACTTGTCATGGCCATTCCGTTGCGTGCTACGCGGGTGGGCCATACGCAATCAAACATATCAACGCCGCGTTCAATAGCATTTAACATTTCTACCGGGGTTCCTAGTCCCATGAAATAACGCGGTTTTCCTTCAGGCAAATTTTCTGTTACAGCCAAAACAGCTTGATTCATTTGCTCTAAAGTTTCTCCTAACGAAAGCCCTCCTAAACAGTATCCGTGTGTGGGTAAGGAGGCCATATGCAAAGCGGCTTCTTTTCGTAAATCCTGGAAAATGGACCCCTGAATAATACCAAATAAAAGTGAATTGTTGACAGTAAAAGATCCATCGGTTTGTCGAGCAATTTGTTGTACCGGAACTGTTTTTTCGTAAGCACGTGCGGCCCGTTCGGCCCAGCGTTTAGTAAGATTCAATGCTTCACGGGCGTCATGTTTGGCCGGATCTTTGGCGTGAATACAGACATCTAGCATGGTCCAAATATCCGAACCGATTTCACTTTCAAATTGAATTACATTTTCCGGGGTAAATAGATGTTTACTGCCATCGTGATGAGATTGAAAAGTGACGCCTTCTTCTTTAATGCGTCTAAATTTAGACAAACTGTACACTTGGAACCCGCCTGAATCCGTTAGTACACTTCCATCCCAATGCATAAATTTGTGGATGCCGCCCATCTGTTGCAAAATCGGGGTAGTTGGACGCAGATACAAATGGTATGTGTTAGAAAGTAAACACTCAGCCCCCGCATTTTTCAAATCTTCATCTGTCAGAGCTTTTACACATGCTTGCGTCGCCACGGGCATAAATACCGGAGTGTGTACTGCACCATGGCGTGTATACAAAATGCCGGTTCTGGCTTTACATGAAGCATCTTTGGCAAGGATTTTAAAAGGAGAAACCATATGTATATACTATCATTTTTGGACTTTGAAGAGAAATTCGTGCGTCGGATTTTAAAACGCTCAACTTCATTTTTGGTCATCGTCTTTTTATCTAACCTAATTGTTACCGCGCGTTGCCGCAATACCAAAAATCGGTAGAAAAGGCACAGTTTGCCGGCAATACTCTTTAACGAAAATCCCCGGTCATATGATACCGGGGATTTTGCTGTTTGAGTCTATTTTATTTAATTATTTCCTTCACAATTTTATAAGGGGCCGGTTTTTTGGGTCCCACTTTTATGGCTGTTTTAAAGAGTGCTATGCCCGCATTCAACCGTTTTTTATCTGATGCATAGAGCGTAGCAATGGTTTCTGCTTTTTTGACGCTTTCTCCACTCTTTTTATTCAGCCAAATACCTGCCCCATAGTCGATTTCGTCTTCCATGGTATTTCGGCCAGCTCCCAGCAACACTCCGGCCATGCCGGCAGTTTTGGCATCAATATGTTGAACATATCCGTTTTTCTCTGCTTTCAATTCATATTTCAATTTGGCATTTTTAAAATAGAGAGTTGGATTATCTACCGCTTGCGGGTCGCCGCCTTGCCATTTGATCATTTCACGTAATTTAGCAGCGGCTTCTCCATTATCAATTTTCTCTTCTAAAAGAGACCGTGCTTTCTTGGCATCCTTGCATGCGCCGCTGATAAGTAACATGTTCACGGCTTCTTCCATAAGCAAAGCGTAAAAATCGGGAGCCAGCATTTTGTCTCCTTTCAAAATTTGCACCGTTTGGCACATCTCATTGGCGTTTCCGATAGCACGGCCCAGTGGTTGGTCCATATAGGTAATAAGCGCGCGGCATTTAAGACCTAACAGTTTGGCTGTATTAACAAGCGCACGGGCCAGTTTGCGGCTGTCCTCCAGTTTTTGCATAAATGCCCCGGAACCGTATTTGACGTCCATAAGCAAGCTATCTACCCCTTCGGCGTATTTTTTAGACAAAATACTTGCCACAATTAACGGGCGGCTTTCCACCGAACCGGAAGCATCCCGCAGAGAATATAATTTTTTATCGGCAGGAGCGAGGTCTTTTGTTTGGCCAAACATGCATACATTTAATTTTTTGATTTGGCGATAAATTAAATTAACAGGCACGCGTACTTCAAAGTTCTTCATGGATTCCAATTTGTCTAGAGTGCCACCCGTGTGCCCGAGCCCGCGGCCGGACATCATAGGTACTGCTACTCCCGCGCAAGCTACCAAGGGGGCTAGAGCCAATGAAATTCCATCACCTACTCCGCCGGTAGAGTGTTTGTCTACTTTGGGTAGCTTTGTGACTGCTGAGAAATCAAGTCGTCCGCCCGAATGGGCCATGGCCTTAGTAAACATGGCGGTTTCTTTATCAGACAATGGATTTAGAAAACAAGCCATTAAAAAAGAAGAAAGTTGGTAATCCGGTACGGTGCCTTTAGCGGCTCCTTGCGCCACAAAATCAAATTCCTCTTGGGTTAAGGCTTTTCCGTTTCGTTTCTTGATGATAATATCAATCATTCTCATAGTGCACGCTCCTTTCATGCTGTAATATAAATTACCTTGGAAACTTTAGCATAGCATTTTAAGATGGAAAAGAGAAGAGAAAAAACTCCGGCGAATTAGGCCGGAGTAAAAAGAAATACTAACGTACAACACTATTTTTTAATACGCTGAATATTGGCTTTGTTTTGTTCCATCAATTGTTTGATGGCTTGTTCTTGTTTAGCCAGTATTTGTTTTTGAGCAGTTGCGTAATCATTATAATTGGAGACATTAGCAGCAATATGTTTAAGTTTCTGTTCCGTATTCACAGTAATATAAAAAGCTTTATCGCCTACTTTACGGCCAAAAGCAGATTTAATATCTTTTAGCAAGTTTTGATTGCTCTCTTGCACAGCTGTCCAGGCCTTTTTCATGCGGATACGTTCGGAATAAGAAGCTTTACCGGGAAGGGCTTCGGCATCCATGGTTACATCAAGAACTTGCATGGGTTTAGGCCGGGGGGTATTATTGGCCGGACGAAGGGCATCTGAAGACGCTGAAGCCGGAGATGTTGCCGCCGGAACGGTTGGAACAGATTCGGCGGGAAAGGCCGAATCTGATTTGTGTAGATTCTTTAGCATGTCAAGCGGCATGGTTTCCATGGCTTTAGGTGATTTTAGTGAGCCAACTTTGAGCATTACCGCAAAGGCCTGCCCCATCCAAAATGTTTTGATTTTTTCGTCTTGTTCTTTAGAAGTACAACCTGCCGCTAATACGCAAGCAGCCAAAAGCAGTAAATTAATTTTTTTCATAAACCCTCTCTAAAGCCACTATAACAAATTTAGGGTAATCCATACAACTGTTTTGTATGCTGCACAGTTTTCTCAGCCAATACTTCCACAGGTATGTTCAAATAATCAGCTACAAATTGCGCAATCAACGGGATATTGGAAGGGTCATTGCGAGTGCCGCGTTTGCCTTGCGGGGCTAAATAAGGGCAATCTGTTTCTAGAATAATTTTATCCGCTCCCACTTTTTTGATGGCTTCCCGGATGTATTCGTTCTTTTTGTATGTGAAACAACCGTTGATGCCTAAGAGCAAGCCCATATCTAATGCTTTTTTGGCTTCTTCGTAACGGGCGCAAAAACAATGTAGGACGCCGCTGAAATTACTTTTAGCGGCGGGCGACCACTGTTGTTTCAAGCAAGAGAAAGTGTCTTCGTATACAGTATAATCTTCATCCATACGCCGCACATGCAACACTAAGGGTTTCTTTACTTGGTTGGATAAAGCGATCATTTGCCCAAAAACTTTTTGTTGGATATTTTTGTCCGCAACAGACAAACACGTATAATCTAATCCGGCTTCTCCGACAGCTACTACCCGTAAGTCCGGCAAGAATTGTAAAAGTCGCGTCTCTTCATTAGTTGTATATTGGGGAGCATATTCCGGGTGAATTCCCAGTACTGCTTGGATGATTTTCGGATATCTAGCGGATAAACTCAATGCCGTTTCCCATTCATCCGGCGAACAACCAATCTCTATACTAGTACAAAGGCCGGCCTGTGGCAGTATTGTAGTAATTAATTGTTCCCGGTCATTATCAAAAGCAGGGTCGTTCAAATGCGCGTGTGAATCAATAAAAACCATATATATATTTTAGCTTTTTAAGAGCAAAAAATAAAAAGTGCTTTATATTTTTATAGGTTGTTTGTCGTCAGTCAACTAAAAACCTTGACTTCGTTTTTTTTTGCTATACTCTGCTTATGTATTCGTCCAGTAGGGAGGTATCTATGCAAAATAAAGGCACCAACAAACGCGGTTTTACCCTAATAGAACTGCTTGTGGTTGTCCTGATAATTGGAATCTTGGCGGCAGTAGCTATTCCGAAATATCAGTTAGCCGTGGAAAAAGCCCAGGCAATTAAGGCAATTGTGGCCGTCAAAGCATTGGCGGCTGCCACAGAGCGGTATTATTTGGCTAACGATTCGTA
>CACYBL010000039.1 GCA_902772695.1 uncultured Elusimicrobium sp. | reverse complement strand
TTTAGGGTGAAGTGCCACCATTCGGAATCAATACCTTGAAAGCCGGCTTTTTTCATAGCTTTACGCAAAATTTCCCGGTTCTTTTTCTGCTTTTTGGAAAGTTTTTTATAGTCCGGGTGGGAAATTTCCGAGAACAAATCAAACGTCCCTCCCATATCTACAAATGAACCGTCTTTTTTAATAAGCGTCAAGTCAACGGTGCTTCCGCGGCTGTGGCCCGATTTGGCCATAATATAATTTCCCTCCAACAAGTTTGATTTTTCAAGTGTGGGATAGAAGGTTTTATCACCGGGATCATTGGGATTGTTGATCCACGCCACAAAATCGTCCACGGCTTTTTGAGGGCGGTAGGTATCCCAAATCAATATCCGGTATCCTTGGTCGCGCAAATCATCAGCGGCTTTGGCAAGGGCCGCTAATGCTTTTTTTGTCATGTAGGCTCTGGGGGCCTTGTATCCTTGTATGCGATGCCCCGTAAAGTTATAGGCCGAATAGTACCGGATATCGTACACCGCGTCATCAATTGCGGTGCTGATTTCCGCAAAATCGGCCCGGTCATAAGATATTTTATCTGCCCATATAGGCATAGCACAACTGACTACTAAAACAAACATGACGATAAGTTTTTTCATTTTTTCTCCTTTTCAAGTAACTATATCAAAAAATAATAAAAGGCACAAACAGGGATTGCCATTAATAAATTTTTTCACAATCGTAAAAATCAGTACAGTCCAAAGGCCTAGAAAGAAATAGGCCTTTGGACCCTTGTTCGTTTTTAAAATAATCTCTAAAGTATTAGTATGAGAAGAATCTTTGTTTTATTAACAAGTACGTTGTTTGTTTGGAGCGTTTCTGCCGGCTTGGCAGGAGCGCAGGGATCGTCTTTGGGCAGAAAAGTCGTTCGAAGTGGCGGGCGGATGGGAATACGTTCCGCGGCTGACAAGGTCGGAAGTAGTCACAATTTGATGGTACCGGTATCTTCTTCTGTAAGAAAAACAGTTTCATCCATGCATCCGATTCTTCCGAGCACGGTTTCTCCTACAGATCCATTAATTAGGCGGGTGGTTCAAGCACGGGAAACTACGCAACAACCGACTAATTTGTACTCCGGCACAGTATTTCAGGTGGAATATAACGGCCATAAAGAAGTTTATATAGCGGTAGCTGCTCATGCCTTGGTGTCGGATTCTCAGGTTTTGCATAAAAGATTTACAATAGATGTTTATATCGGTGAAGGAAAATATAAATCGGTAGAGGTTGAAATCGTCCAAGTTTCCGCGCCAAGTATGTTGGATATAGCCATAGGAAAGATTCTGAAGGGGGGAGAAGAATTAGTTCCATTTGCTATTAGTCATACACCTCTTACTGCCGGGCAGGAAGCTGTTTCTTATGGATTTGCCGGGCAAAAAATGGTCATTGTGCCCAACCGGTCATTTTTATCGGAAACACCGCTTTGTGTCCGCACTACTATGCCATATCCACGGACTGACCGCCCGGGATTGTGCGGAAGTGCGCTTGTTGATGAAGAGACCGGCGAATTGTTAGGGGTTCATACCGGTAGTTCATATGAGACGAAAAAACCCGAGCAGGAGGATGTGGGCCATGCTACGAAAGCTTCTTTATTGGAAGTGTTAGTGGATGCTTTTCATCATGGTGGGGAAGGTACATTCCCACTCTTTTTGGGTGGACAAAAAGTTTTGGATATGCCGGTAGACGGATATATTTCTGAGATTCGCTTATTAAATGATGCAGGCAAGCCACTATGGCGACGTGGGTTTGAATCTAAATTTGCGTATGATCAGGTAAACGAACAAATATCACGGCTTTCACCCAGGTACATTGAATTAACTGTTCGCCGCGTCCATTGGGACGGCGACCAATTGATTGAAGTGCGTAAATCTTGGGATAGAACCCGCCGGAGTTACCGATATGATTTGCAAGAAGGAAGAATGGTTTGGGCTTCAAAACCCAAAGAACCCGTAAGCAATAAACAGGCTGTAGTAAACTTTTTTTTAGGTATCCCAAATTATTAAGCTTTCTCCAAATGTTCCAAATTGGCAGCGGCCTTGACGGTTCATATCTGAACATAAACAGTTTGCGGGTATAATTTTATTGGTTAAAATTTCCTAGTAATCTATCGTAAATTTGTTTGTCCTCTGCGCAAAAGCATACAAAAATGACCTCTTTGACGTTTTTGAAAGGAAACTGCTTGACCGTATTTACAGCAATTTGTGCCGCTGCTTGTTTGGGGAACCGGTATACTCCCGTGGAAATGCACGGAAAAGACACCGTATTACACGCGTATTCTTCGGCTAATTTTAGAGAATTTAGATAGCAATTTTTTAAAAGTTCTTCTTCATGGTGTGTGCCGCCGTGCCACACCGG
>CACYBL010000038.1 GCA_902772695.1 uncultured Elusimicrobium sp. | reverse complement strand
TAATAAGCTGTTCCGGAGTGGTCGCCTTACTCATTTTATTTACTTTTTCTTTGGAACGCTGTACTTCTTCTTGGTTTGCAAAGTTTTCATTGCGCCGTACGTTTCGGTTGGCAAAGTCAAAATTGAAAGTCAACCGTTTTAATCCTTTGTCTATATCGGCTTTTGTGGGATATTCTCCATATTTTAATTTGTTAATGGGAGATACTTTATCTGTTTGTGGGAAGTACCACAACATGGTATAAACAATGGCGCACAATACAGCCAAAGTGACTAAGCGATTAAGCCAGGCAAAACGATAAAGCGCAAAAACGTTAGAAATAAAGGTTAAAAGTATAATGGCTCCTGTCCACATAAGAAATGCCAGGCCAATAAAGGACCATCCTGCCGTGTCGTAATTAGGAAATAATACCATTACGAGAAAACAACATACAATTAAAATACCGAAACGCTGCCATCCATTCATAAGCTAATTCTCCTGTTTAAACTCTACCGTTACGGTGAGTTCGTCTTTTTCGTAATACATCGGAAGCGGAGCAAAGGGCCCCGCGTTAATAACGGCGGACGTTGCTGCAAAATCAAATGTATCGTCGCCGGATTTTTTTTCTATTTTCAGATCTCCTATTTTGCCGTCACGTGCAATTGCAAATGAAACCAACGTTCCTAATGTGCTTCCTGCCGGACGGCGTTTCTCCCATTCAATCCAGAGCGCGTTACGCACCTGTGTAATATACCACGGATAAGGGAAATTTGCGAAATCGGTTTGAATATTGCCTCCGCCAAAGGCATTAGCGGATTCATCCCCTTGTGCATCTTGACCGGATTTATTTGTTTCGGCTTCTTCTAAAACGCTGGGGGCAGCCAAGGGAGTCTGCTTTTCCTGTTTTTTTGTAGGTTTTGTAGCAATTTCTGCTTTAGATGAATAAGCTTTTTTTGTTGGTTTATTTTTCGGCGCTGATGCAGTTTCTTTGACAGGGGTTGGAGTTTGTGCCGCCACAGGCCCGGCAGGTTGTTCCTGCCCGGTGGTTGCAATTACTTTGCCCGAGCCAATAAAATCAATCGTATAAGTAGCTACGGCCTTTTTGGCAGGTGTAGTCAAACAGGCAAGTAACAAGAAAAATGCCAGCGCATGTAATCCGCCGGAAAACGCTAAATAACGGTTCATTGGCTTTTAGAAAGGACCCCTATCCCTAATTTAGCAGCCCCTAATTGTTTAGCAATATCAAACACGGCGACCACTTGTTGTATGGGTACTTCTTTATCCGCTTGAACGAGAATCGTTTTCTTGTTAGCTTTTCCCATACGTAAGATGAGTTCTCGTTTCAAAGTCTGTAAAGTAAATTGCTTATTTTGCACAGTTATAACACCGTTTTTTTGTACCTCAATACGCAACACATCATCTTCTGCTTGTGTATTGACCGATTGGGATTTAGGCAAATCTACTGTTAATTGCATTTGTACTAACAGTGGGCTCATTACCATAAAAATGATCAGCAAAATCAACGTGATGTCTATAAAGGGCACCATATTGATTTCTGCCATAACTGTTCTGTGTCTGTGTGTGCTCATATAACTTAACGTTTACCTAAAGTTTTAACTGCAGGTAAGTGATAAATAAAATCGTTAGCAGCGTGTTCTAATTCTTTAGCAAAATAGTTGGTTTTGGACAAGAAATAATTGTATGCGATTACGGCCGGAATGGCTACGAACAATCCGGCTGCCGTATTAACAAGGGCTTCTGCAATTCCGGCCGCTACAACGGAGGCCCCCCCCGCTGCTGCCGTATTTGTAGCCAAATCCTTGAAGGCGTGCATAACACCGATAACCGTACCAAATAGTCCAATAAACGGGGTAATACTACCTAACGTTCCTAACACAGTCAGACGTCGTTGAAGTTGAGTGGTTTCCCGGTCAATTACATGATCGGCTATTTTTTCAAGGTCTGCCCCCGGATTCCCCCGGGCAGCCAATAACTCGCGCAAGAGAAGAGCAGCCGGAGTGTTTTTCACTACTTCCTTCCGGCAAGCAGTTTCTACTTTTTGGTAGTTTTCCGAACGGAGCGGATGTTGACAGTATTCCAATAATTTGCGCGAAAGTGAGATGGCAGAACGGAGCTTAAAAAATCGTTCCAAAATAACAGAAATTGAATAGATAGACAATAATATCAGCAAGATGAGGACAGGCCCTCCCGCTGCAATTAATTCTCGTAAAGTGGATACCTGCATACGTGCACATTCTCCTTGGGCTTAGGCCCGCACTACAAAGATAATAAAAAGTTGAATTAAAATATTGGCTAATAACCCAGCCGCCACATCATCAAATACTATACCAAAAGCATTTGGTATTCGGTCAAATGTCTTGACCGGTCCGAGCTTAAGTGTATCAAATGTACGGAAAAGCACAAAAGCCGCCAACAAGCACGGCCACTGTTTAGGCAAAAATGCCATAGCTGTTACATAACCGGCAATTTCATCAATAACAATTTTGGGGTTATCGTGCCCGGATGACTCCTTAAATTGTACTTTTTTACATATCCATACTGCAAACACCCATACAACCAGCATGCAGATTGCATATAACACGGTATCTGTGGGAAACAACAGTACAAGAGGAATTCCCCATAACGTACCCAAAAATCCAGCTCCCGTATTTTTTTTGAATGGAAAGATGAGAGGAGGTAGATAACTGATAAAAAAGCCGGTAGCCAAACAACGTATTATTCCTTGCATACGGGTAAACTCCACGATTTTCGTAATAACTCCCAATTGTTTTGCAAGTAAGAAATAGCACTAATCCAAGTGATAATGGCGGCCAATGCGGTAATAACGTAAGGAATTTTACATAACAAGATGAATAAAAAGATGCAGACTTGTCCAAAAACGCCGCCGGTTAGATGGGCCAGGTGGTAAATATCCAGTACAAAAAAGATAGTTCCAATAGCCGATAACTGAATAACTGTTTTGAATTTTCCCCATCGTTCGGCGGCCATTACCTTGCCTTCCAGAGCGGCTATAACGCGTAAGGTCGAAATCATTAATTCGCGCAATAGAATAAAAAATACTGCCCAAATTGGTACATCCAATTCCCGTATTCCAACGAAGGCGAAAAACGCCGCTGCTACCAAAATTTTATCTACAAATGGGTCCACAATTGCACCGAAAGGGGTAATTGTATGTGTTTCTCGTGCAATTTTTCCATCTACCCAATCCGTGCTGGCCGCAACAATGAAAATAAAGGTAGCAATAAAACGAGCCCAAGCATAAGGCATCAATATGAACAGAAACATCACTATAGACATAGCGGCGCGGATGAGAGTAATTTTATTGGCAAGTGTCATCATCTAAAAAATCCTCCGAAGGTATCTTTGGGCAGAGATATGTTTTTTTGTGTAGCAGTTAAATCGGCCCGGGTCGTTAAATCTCCCGATACAATTTGAATGGTTGTGGGAAAATAATCTTGTGGAGAAAGTGTCAAATACAAGGTATAATCCTCTCCGGATTTAGGAGTTAAAGCCAAATGATGCGGTTGGATCGCTTTGACTTGGTGGCGAGCAAGCAATGCTGCATAATTGCCAAAATCAAAAAGAGCTTGGTTCGGCTGACCTTGTTGCCATTCATTCCATGTTACTTGGGTAACTTGTTTTCCGGTTTCATCCAAAATAATAATTTCCTTTTTGTCTGTAATAGCGGATTGTGTCACAGCACCATCGCCATCCTGGGTATCCAAACGAAGCAAATGGCGATTTTTGTCATAATACAAAGTTCCTTGCGAGCGGCTGACGGACACCCCGTCATATTCGGTAATTTGCACAAAAGAGGTTTTTAAAGATAGAAGATCTTTATCCCATTGTTTCAAACGGGCAATTGTTTCGTCAGGCGAAAGGACCTTTGTCTTTTGAGCAACGGGTTTAGGAGCTTCTGCCGGTATTTGAGATTCAGTTTTAGAATTTTCAGCATTAACAGATATTTCTGCCTCTACAACTGCTTCTGCTTTCGGATTATTTTCCGAGGAGTTACATCCGATCAATAATAGAAAGAAACTCATTCCTAAGAAAATTTTATTTGTAAACAGATTCATATGTTTCTTCCTGATAATCTTTCTCATAAGGTGGATTTTCTAATTCTTCAATCCCTTGGTCAATAAGATCATAGTGAATCTCCCAACGGTTGGAACCTTCCGGCTTGGTAATGTAACCGCGCATTTCCAACACGCTTAGCATGTTTGTTGCCCGTGCAGAAGACCCAAAATGAGCTTTCAGTAAATCTTGTGATACGCGCCGACGTTCTTTAATAAGCCGTAAGGCTTGCAGTTGTTCTTCAGGTTTAGTTCCCAATCCGTCTTGGGGACGGCCATTATTGGCGGGTTGTTCTGCAACAACTTGTACCGGGTAGTCCGGCCCCCCCTGTGCCCGTAAGAAATCGGCTACGGCTTTGATCTCATCCGGCGCTACGTAAGCCCCTTGGATGCGCAGCGGAGTTTGGGTAGAAGAATCAAGTAATAACATATCACCGCGACCTAGCAAATCCTCTGCGCCAACTCCATCCAAAATAACTTTGGAATCAATGCCGGACGCCACCTGTAGAGCAATACGGGATGGCATATTGGCCTTGATAATACCCGTGACCACTTTTACAGACGGACGTTGCGTACATAAAATTAAATGAATTCCCATGGCCCGGCCCATTTGGGCTAAACGTTGGATAGAATCTTCAATAGAAGCTTTAGTTTGCAACATTAAATCGGCCATTTCGTCAATAATAACAAAGATGTAAAACATTTTTTCTTCATTATTTTGCTTGGCCCAAGCATTGTATCCCTCTATATTTTTTACCTTGGCTAGTTGGCATAAGTCTAAGCGTTTTTCCATGACTTTTACGAGCATCTGCAAGGACTTAGCCGCATCGGACGCTTTGGTAATAATGTCCGCATCATCACACGAGGTTTTGGGGTCATACAAATACGGGATACCTTCGTAAAGGGTTAATTCTACGCGTTTAGGATCAATGAGTAAAAACTTCACTTCATCGGGGCGGTGCTTAAACAAAATGGACATGATAATCGTATGCACACAAATAGATTTCCCGCTATTGGTGGCTCCGGCAATTAACATGTGCGGCCATTTTTCCGCTACTGTTCCGGCGGGATCACCGTTAGCGTAGCGGCCCAACGCAATGGGTAAAACGGCTTTAGACTGTGCATAAACGGGAGACTGTAAAATTTCTTTCATGGTAACCGTCACACTACGGTCATTGGGAATTTCAAACCCCATGGTACTTTTACCCGGGATCGGCGCTTGCACGCGGATAGAACGAGCTTGCATACTGGCTTGAATATCTTGTGTCAAAGCAGTAATAGAGGACATTTTTACCCCGGCATCCGGCTGAATTTCATAACGGGTTACTACGGGCCCCGGAGAAACACCTGTTACATGCGCACCGATATCAAAGTTTTTAAGCGTATCTTCCAACCGTTTGGTGGCTTTGGCAATTTCGTCATCGGTCGGCCCGACAATACCATCCCCTTTGGGATCGTGCAATAAATCTAAAGAGGGCAATTTAAAAGTGGCCGGGTCAAATTTTTTCACTTCGCCGTTTTCATCCAGCGGTTTTTCGTTGACTTTTTCCGCGGCGTCCGGTTGTTGTGTTGACGGCACCGCAGTTATGGGCTCGGCGGCACTTGGGCGGCGCACAACGGGTTTGGCGCGGTGAATTTGTGGCATTTGGTGGATTTCTTCCGCTACGGCTAACGGAGCCGTTTTTTCTGTTTGGGTTTGCTGCTCGGCTTTGGCTTTAACGGCGGCACGCCCTTCGCTTACCTTTTGTTTTAATTCCGCGCGAGCTTCCAACCAGCCGTCGAAATCGTTGCGAATAAATTCTATTGTCTTTTGAAGTAATACAGCCCACGGAATAGCAAATAAAATCTGTAGTCCCACCAAGATAAAGGCCAAAGAAAACAGGGCAGCACCCACACTTCCTGTAATGCCCTTAAATGCATAAAAAATAGCAGTGCCTACTTTCCCACCGCTAAGCATGGAATCGGTAAAAATGAGTTTCAAACAGGTAAGTGTGCTCGCACAAGCGCAAAGTAAAATTCCGCTTCCAATTAAAAAGAGCAAAAAAGAAGATGTTTTTTTTCGTATAGTTTGTACTAACCAATACGTCAGTAAGACGGGTAATAAACCGGCCGCTTGTCCAAAAACTTGAAAGAGGAAAGAAGTCGTCTCTTTGCCGACAGTTCCGCTGGCATGGTTAATCCATAAAATGTAAAAAAGCCACGCACACACTGCTCCGCCCAAAATATAAAAAGCAGAACTCACCCAAGCAGAGGAGGAATTTTTTTTTGTTTTTTTGCGTGATTTTTTAGCGGCGTAGTAATATCTAGGCATATAAGATATTTTACTTTATTTTAGGGAAGTATTGTAAAGCGTTTTTAAGTAAAAATTTCTGATTTTTATGAGAAATTTATCTCTTTTGCTATAATGAAGTGATGAAAAAAGATTTTACAAGCCCGTATTTTCAAGAAATATCCCATCTATTGAAGCGTTTGGAAAAAACGCAAACTTGTGTGATGGAAGAAGCCGCTAGCCGTATTGCTGAATGCATGAAGAAAGATGGCATTTTGCATACATTTGGTTGCGGGCATAGCGCTAGTGCGGCGTTGGAATCCTTCCATCGCAGCGGTTGCTTTGCGGCCGTAGATGCGGTGTTGGACCCGGGGCTGATGTTTCAGCTAGGAGCCCAAAAAGGAACTGATTTGGAACGTCAAGAAGGGTATGCTTCCCGTTTACTTGCCACACACGATTTGCGTGTCGGGGATATTCTTTTGGTGTTTTCCAATTCCGGTCGTAATCCGGCGGGAATAGATGCCGTGCTTGCCGCTAAACAGAAAGGTGTATTTACGATTGCTTTTACGGCGGCTTCGGCACATATCAACAGCAAAAGCCGCCATTCATCAGGTTTGCTACTTAAAGACGTGGCGGATTTGGTAATTGATAATTGTGTGGGACAAAATGAAACCTGTTTGAAGGTAGGGGATGTTGCGGTGGCGCCTATTTCCACAATTGCGTTTGCTGCGATTTTGCATCATGTTTTTTATCAAGTGGCTGTTTTATTAAATCAGGAAAGTTTGCCGTTGCCTGTTTATAAAAGTAGTAATGCGGGCGGTGATTCTCATAATAATATATTAGCAGCCAAATATGCTTCGCGCATTAAATATTTGAAGTAAATGTTTTTTCCGTGCAACAAAAAACGTCCCGCTCTAACGAGTGGGACGTTTGTATTAAAAACACCTATTTGTTTTCTGTTGCTGGAGCGGGAGCCCCGTTCCATTTCACATTGTAATTAATACCGTCAGCTTCCAGGGTTATCTTCCCTTGCTGATAAAGGGCTCCTAAAGCCAAATACAATATGGAACTGGATAAACGCAACATCACTTTCAACTGCCAAGAGGTAGCAGTATTGTTCTTGGCCAAATAATCACTGATTTGGCTAACAGCTAACTGAATATTTTCTTGTAATGGACTCATAATTATACCCGTTCAATAGCAAAAAGCGGTTCTCCTTGTTTGACAGGTTTGCCGTTTTCTACCAACACTTTTTTAATTACGCACGGAAATTCTGCGCGCATTTCATTAAATACTTTCATGGCTTCAATCAGGCAGATAACGTCGCCTTTCTTCACTTGAGCACCTTCTTTGACAAAGGGCGGCGCACTGGGGGTAGATCCTCGGAAGAAAATACCCATTAAAGGGGCTTTTAGAACTTCTTTATATTGTTCTTGGGTGGGAATGGCAACGCCTGCTTCCCCTCCGGCCATAGCCGCTCCTGCCCCTACTGCTACCGGTACAGGGACAACAGCCGGTTTAGATTTAACCAACCGAACGTACAACCCTTTTTGGTCGTACTCAATGGTATCCAGGTGGTTATCCTGCATGAAACTATATAATTGCTTGACTTCTGTTAAAATGGGAGATTCTTTAACGGCTTTTTTTGTTTTCTTGGCCGAAACGGTTTTTTTAGTAGTTGCTTTTTTCATATGACCTCTCAATCACTACAACCTGCCTTATTTATTTTACATAATTTTAAGGAGATTTACTTATTTGTTTGCTGGGATGCCTTGTTTTTGCCACGTAACGATCTGGGGTTGTAATTGTTGCACAATATCTTGTAGCACCTCTTTAAGTTGTTGTTCAAATTGTTTGCGTAATGCAGCGCCCTGCAGTTGAGTATATCCGGGAACTAGGACGGGAGAAAGCAGAGAAAACGTATGTTTGTTTAGCCAAAGTATGGCAGCAGGTACTCCGGGTTTGTGGAATAAACCCCACCTTTTAGCAGAAAACGTGCCAAGTGGTTTTGTAGAGCCGGCGCGGTGCAACGTAAGTGAAAGTTGCGTACACAATCCGTTTACACGTACCGATTGGGCATCCCAATCGTCCATTTCGCAATTTGTCCGGGTGAGTTGGGCATTTAATTTAACGTGAGCCACTAATTCGTATTGGTGTTCCAACGTATGAGGGCCGGCATCAGCGTAAGTAATCAATGTGCTTAACGCGTCTGTAGCGGCTACGGCTACTCCGTCAGCTACGTCTAACGTAAAAGTATATAGGGATGAGGTTTCTGATTCGGCAATCGTGATTTGAGTAGGGATGTCCTGATCGGAAACCACTAAAACGGAGGCATCCAGCCGGTTGTCAGATGAAGTCGGTTGATAAATTCCACGCCGTATTTGTCCGTGGTATGTACAAGCACATAGGAAACCTAAACATAAAACCTGTAAAGCAAAAATAAGCAATTTATTTCGGGGATACATGTTTTTATTATACCATACTGCACCGCCAGATAAAAAAGGCCTAGGTTCAAGGTGGGCCTAAAGGCCCTTGTCATTGACTACGTAGAAATACATAATATGATCATGAGGAAAATATTAGCGACCCTATTATTTATTTTTATCATTTCCCCCTCCTTTGCGCAGTCAGGGATATCTAAGCAGGTTCAAGCGGCTATACAACGAGCCGGAACAGGAGCTGATGAGGCTGTAACACGTGCAATTATTAATATCATTACGGACAGGGTGTTGTTAAGCCAGCAAATTGCCACCATGGCCTTGGTCCCATTAAACATGCCAAAATCGGGAACAACGCAGCCCGTGCTTGCCTTCCCCAAGAATTCGCCCCGCCTTCCACGAGAACTAAAAGCGGCAGGAGCTCTGGCCCCCAGCCCAGAGAGCATGAGCGAGGTGAATGCTGATTTGTCCTTATACTTCCTGCTCCGTGGGAAACACAGGTCCATGTATAGGGGGATGGGGCTATCTAATTTAGAAGAAGTGCGGGATATTTTGCTCGATGGCCTAAAGGTAGAAAAAACTAACTATCCGGACATTTATATGACACAATTTCCAACGTTGGCTTTGGAATTTGCTACGCATTATAATCCCGACAAAATTTCAGTAATCGTTATCATATCGGCAGAGGCCATATTCCCCTTCATAGAACCAGTCGCGTCTGACGAATATACATGTAATCGAGACGTTACGACAGATATGATAGATGAAGTGTTGGTATTTCTGAACATTAACGGAAAAGAAGCTTGGCACCGTGCCGTTTTGCAAGACGATCATTTGGTCTTTTTACCTTTGCCGGAAGAACCGATGGACGAAATAGAAAATTTACCGGAAGAAATGTATTGAAGTGTATAGATTAACGTGAATATG
>CACYBL010000037.1 GCA_902772695.1 uncultured Elusimicrobium sp. | reverse complement strand
CAGCGGAGGGGTACACATGGTAAAAGAAAATGGAAATACAAAGGGATTTACACTCATAGAATTGTTGGTAGTGGTGTTAATTATCGGAATATTGGCGTCTATAGCGTTGCCGCAATACCAAAAGGCGGTGATGAAATCCCGCGTGATGCAAGTGCTTCCGTTTATTCGGGCGGTGGCAGATGCCCAAAAGGTATATTTTTTAGCTAACGGTACATATGCCCAAAGCGTGGATGAATTAAGTGTGGATTTTACATGCCCGCAAGGATGGACTTGTTCTGTAGGAACAGATGCTTCCGGGCAACGTCTTAACAAAGTGCAAGCCCGGCACGATGATCCTGAAATTGCCATTATCCGATATTATGGACCGACCAGTAGCGGAGCTACCTTTCACGATGTGGACGATCAAACATATTGTTGGGCCGCTAGTACAAACAGTAAAGCAATTAGCATATGTAAATCATTCGGCGGGCAGGAAATTACAGGGGCTAGTGATCCCACCGGTGTGCGCTACCTAATCCAATAGTGAAGTGAAATTATAAATTCTTCCCAAACATCTGCTGTCAAACCCTGTCATATTTTGTTAAAATATAGAATATAAACGGGGGACGTATGGCTTTCAATATACTTGTTATCAACCCAGGTTCAACTTCGGATGATATTGGTTATTACCGGGGCGATAAACCCGTTTTTGAAGTAACGGTGCGCTATTCCATAGCGGATTTGGAGCCGTACGAGGGGAAAAACGTTACCGAGCAATTACCGCTTCGCCGTAAACTCATTTTAGATTACCTGCTAGATCATAAAGTCCCTTTGGAAGAAATAGATGCCGTTATTGGCCGGGGTGGATTCATCCGCTCTGTGCAAGGCGGTGTCTATGCCGTCAATGATAAGATGGTGAATGATTTAGAAACCGGTAAATACGGCGGCATCCATCCCAGTAATTTGGGAGGTATTTTGGCGCGGGATATTGCCCGTTATGCCAAATGCCCCAGTTTCGTTGCTAACCCGGTGGTGATTGACGAAATGCAGCCGATTGCCCGCCTCTCCGGCATGCCGGATAATCCGCGAATTTCTATTTTCCACGCTTTAAGCCAAAAAAGGGTTGCACGGTTAATTGCCGGAAAAATCGGAAAACCTTACGAAAAATTGAATTGTATTGTCTGCCACGGCGGCGGCGGTATTTCCATCGGAGCGCATTGCCAAGGCAAGGTGATAGATGTTACAAACGGATACGAGGGAGAAGGCCCGATGACTCCGCAACGCAGCGGAAGTGTGCCGTGTGCAAAATTGGTAGAAATGTGCTTTTCCGGTCAGCTTTCTCAACGGGATATCCATTTGAAACTACGCGGTAAAGGCGGATTGGTGGCCTATACCGGGACCTCGGATGTAAAAGAATTGGAAGAATTTATCCGCGGAGAACAAAAAAGACCTGGTTCTCTTATTAACTGTACTCCGCAACAAGCCAAATTAGCACTGGATGCTATGATTTACCAGATGGTTAAATATATCGGCTCTATGGCTGTAGTTTTGACGGGAAAAGTGGATTTTATTGCCCTTACGGGTGGACTGATGCACAGCAAATATATTCCCCAAGAAATTGGAAGGTATGTGGGGTGGATCGCTCCCATGTATGTGTTCCCCGGGAGTGAAGAAAAGGATGCTTTACGGGCATCGGCTCAACGGGCGTTGGAAGATCCGAAAATCATCCAACAATATAATTGATTTTATTTTAATTACAGAAGGAGACTTAGTATGAAATTCAATAGTTTTGCGGATTTGATTTCACAAGTGAAAGGCAAATCTAACCGCGTAGTTGTACCGGGTGCTAACAATCAGGAAGCTTTACAAGCTATCAAAATGGCAGATGAAAACGGCCTTATTTCCCACGGTATTTTGATTGGGCCGATTGCCGCTGTAAAAGACATGGTAAAAAATGTTGGCTTAAGCGAGGAAAAATTTGAATTTATAGATTGCGAAGACGTTCCTACTATGTGCAAGTTGGCTGTGGATCAAATTTTAGCCGGGAAGGGAGATTTTCTAATCAAAGGATTAGTAGATACCAAATATTACATGAAGGCCATTTTGAATAAAGAAGCTCATTTGGTGCCGGAAGGAGCGTTGTTATCACACTTTGTGTTGTTCAGTACGCCCAAATACAAAAAACCATTTGCTGTAACGGATTCTGCAGTTGTAATTGCCCCCACCTTGGAGCAAAAAGTGAAAATTATCCAAAATGCCGTGGATACCATGCATAAACTTGGTTTAGAAAATCCTAAAGTGGCTTGCGTATGCCCGGTGGAAAAAGTAAATGAGAAAATCCCCAGCACGGTAGAAGCTGCCGCGTTGGCGCAAATGAATGCCGAAGGGAAAATTACCGGTTGCACGGTAGAAGGACCGTATGATTTGTATATTTCGCTCTCTGCTCAAAAAGCGGCTGAAAAGGGCATCAAAGGGAAGGTAGTGGCTGGAGATGCCGATATTCTCATGTTGCCTGATTTGGATGCTGCCAACCCGCTCTACAAAGCGTTGGCGTTTTTCGGGGAAGAAATGGAAGCGGCCGCTGTGCTCGTCGGCCCGAAAATTCCGGTTATTTTGCCTTCCCGGGCAGATGATCCGAAAGTTAAACTCAATGCCATTGCTCTTTGCTCGTTCTTAAAAGATCAAAAATAATTAATTGGGAAAAAGGGGGGCGACTTCTGTCTGCGCCCCCCTGCCAAACACATGAAAAAAGAAATCCTGCGCTTTTTTTTAACGCATTACCGCCGGTATCATGACATCGTTTTTTACACGTTGTCTTTGCTGGTTATTGTGCTTGCTACCTGGTTTGCTTTAGGAATACTCCGCCATAAAAATGCGCTGGAGTATGATAATTTGCAAACACGAGATATTCCCGTGCAAGAATTCACAGTGGGAGAAAAGCCGATATACGTGGCGTTGCAAGAAGCAGGATTGTCTAATCAAGAAATAGTGCAAATTGTGGGCAAGTTGGGCAAAGTGGTGGATACGCGCAAATTACAGAAAAAGGATACGTACACTTTGTCGGTAGAAAACGGCCAGTTTGTCATGTTATTATTGATGCAGGGCTTTAAACGGTTTTTTGTAGCGAACGTAGATGGCGGATTGGTATCCGGCGTCAGTGATGTGGAAATTAAAACTCGCATAAAGACCGCCGCGGGAGAAGTGCAAAATTCATTATTTAATTCCATGCTGGCCAAAGGGTTGCAAATACCGTTGATTTTAGATTTTACAGATGCTTTTTCTTGGACGATTGATTTCAATACCGATACTCGCAATGGGGACCGCTATGCGGCGTTATGGGAAGAACATTACACAGCTACCGGCGAAATTACCGGTCAAGATTTGATTGCAGCTTCTTATACCGGTGCGGAGACGAATCACACCACATATGCCTTCTATTTTGAGGACGATTTTTACGATGAAACGGGGAAAATAAGTAAAAAGATGTTTCTTAAATCCCCCATCAGTTTCCGTAGTTATCGCATTTCTTCTCGTTTTTCTTATGGACGTATGCACCCTATTTTGAAAATCCGTCGCCCGCATTTGGGTATAGATTATGCGGCTCCTATCGGTACGCCCGTGCAGACCGTGGCCGATGGAACCGTACGTTTTGTCGGTCGGAAAGGCGGATTTGGTAATTTTATAGAAATTAAACATGCCAACGGATACACTACTATGTACGGCCATTTAAAAAATTTCGGTAAAGGTATAACGGCCGGGGCAAAAGTTAAACAAGGCCAAACGGTTGGCTATATTGGCAGTACGGGTTTGTCTACAGGCCCGCATTTGGATTTCCGCATAAAAGAACGAGATAAATTTGTGGATTTCTTGAAGATGAAAAACCGCAATTCCGCCGTGCGTGATGTGCCAACTGAAAAAAAGAAAGAATTTGAAGAGTTAAAAGTGTTATACTTAAAGGAATTGGAGCGGGCCGCTGCAAAATCGTCCGCCCCGGAGGCACAGCCATGAAGCGTAAAAAAATAGCATTGACCGGTGGCCCAAACAGCGGGAAAACGACGGCACTTTCTGTGCTCAAAGAAACATTTGGACCGCAGGTAGAACTTGTGCGTGAAGCTGCTACATTAGTATTTAGTGGCGGTTTCCCCCGGACAGATAACAGCATTCCTCATATTGAGGCTGCCCAACGGATTATATTTTTTACCACGAAGCAGTTGGAAAGTTTGGCAGAAAAAACTTCAGAAGCCCCACTTATTGTGTGTGACCGCGGCACGGTAGATGCCGCCGTTTATTGGCCGGGGGGCGTGGATGATTTCTTCCGGCAGATGGATACTACCCTGGAAGCGGAAATCTCCCGTTATGATGCGGTGCTTCATTTGTCTCCGCCAACGAATCCGGATTTTTATCAGTCCACGCAAGTGCGTACGGAAAGTTTGGATCAAGCTTTTGAAATTGACCGCAAAATTATGCAAATTTGGCAACAACATCCGAATCGGATTGTAATTGGCGGTACAGAGCATTTTTTAGAAAAAGCAGAAGCCATTAAAAATTTTGTAGAAAAAATAATAAAAGGATAGTTTATGAAAAAAATCGTTTTAACCGGCGGCCCCAGCGGCGGCAAAACAACGGCTCTTTCTATTTTGAAAGAAACCTTTGGTAATAAAATTGCTCTTGTGCAGGAAGCGGCAACACTCGTGTATAGTGGTGGGTTCCCTCGTAAAGATAACAGTCCTATACATATTGAGCATGCTCAAAATATCATTTTTTATACTGTACATCAATTGGAACAACTGGCTCAACGTACGTCAGATGCATCTTTGATGGTGTGTGATCGCGGCTCCATTGATGGGGCTGTTTATTGGCCGCATGGGCCGGAGGATTTCTTTAAAGCAATGCATACTTCGTTGGAAGCAGAGTTGGCCCGTTATGACGGTGTAATCCATCTTTCTCCACCACCAGAGAAGGATTTCTACCAGGCAACCAATGTGCGTACCGAAAATTTACAACAGGCATTTGAAATTGACGATAAGATTTTAAAAATTTGGGAAAAACATCCTAATCGTCTGGTTGTTCCGCGGGAGAAACATTATTTTGAAAAAGCGGAAATTATCAAGAATTACGTAGAGCAACTGATTGCTAAATAGAGGAGTTTGATTATTTATGATTTGGAATCCGTTTAAGAAGAAGCAAGAAGAAAAGCAGTCGGCACAATCGACTAAAAAAGAATCAATAGAAGAGCGTATTGAGCGAGAGATAGATTCTTTACCTAGCATGCTCAAGGGGAAGCTGAAAGACCCGCAAATTAAAAAGCGCTTTATAGAAATTGCCAAGCGAATGGAACAGGACGGAGTAGATTTTAAAAGTATCCGCCAAATGAAAAAATGGATGAAACAACACGAAGCGGAGCTGCGGGCTGAAGGCACTGCAGATATGCCTAAAGTGGAGACCGTGGTACACGACGGCCCCCGTATCGGGCGTAACGACCCGTGCCCGTGCGGTAGTGGCAAAAAATATAAAAAATGTTGTGGCATAGATAAATAAGCTATTCGCCCAGCGGTTTTAATTTCTCCCCCGGCATAGTCGGGGGAGATTTTTGAAGGGGGACCTATATTTACTTAGGCCCTTAAATCGGTTTGAACAGGGTCTAATGGCCTATGCTTTTTTAGGTTAATTTTAATACAATAGATACGAGACATAGGAAAGGATATTAAAATGAAGAAATATCTGAGTGTAATGTTTTTATTGTTTTTTGCCGGGATGCTTTCCTACGGGCAGGTGCCTACGCATTCAATCCTGCACAGGGGGAAGGAAGTCCTCCCGTCTTCTAGGTTGAATGCTTCCGAATTGTCCCGATTGCTGCAACAGCGTGTGCTCGAAACGTTTCGGGCTGCCCGTAATTTGCAAAACAGACATGCCGCAGTGCTGTCTTGGCCTGGGCCAAGCAAGTCATTTATGGGGGAACAGCCCGATAACGTATACGCCCAGAAATTAACTGCCTTAACCTTATTGGATCCGCGGTTGTTATATCCGATGGCATCTTTTCTCGCCCCAGAGCAAGTACCCTCCTATTTCTTAGCAAGACATAATTTAGAATTGCGCAAATGGTTGCCTAAATTTGAAGCAAAACGTCAGGCCATATGGATCAATATGCCTGCTTTTGAAAAAGCCAAAAATTGCATTAACCACCCACAGGAACAAGATATGACCTGGTTAGCTGATCAAATTACGCCGGATATAAAATATTTTTTTGTAGGGGAAGAACACGAAGCTATCATTGGGGAGCAACTACCCGATTTGTTTAGAGCGTTACGCCGTAATAACCGCAAGAAACGGAAAATATTTTTGTTTACGGAATTTTTATTGAGCGGACAAGAGTGGCAAAGAAACAAACAAAATGTTCCCTTGCATCCTGGGAAAAAATTTCTGTGGGATAGTGCCGTTCGTGAAAAAATTACAGTTGTGGGGTTGGATCCGTCTTTTACCTATGCGGCAGAACCTTTTTTGAAAGAACGCAGTATGAATGAGGGGGGGCGGATTGTCCCGGGGAGTAGTATTTGGGGCTCTATTGAAGGAGTACGTATCCGTAACCAGTATTGGGAGAACGTCCTGCGGGAATACCGCAAACAGTATCCGGATGCTCTTTTTGTTATATATGCCGGAACGGGGCATGTGGAATATGGTAATCCTTATTCCCTGGGAGATAGATTTGCCGGTCCGGAAACATTTGTGGCTTTATTATTTCCGGAATATTATCTACAAGAAGGCAGGTATGCAACTAATTTAACCAGCATCTTTGACGCTTGGACAAATGGTTCCTTTTTGGACCGAGTACTTCAGTTTAATGACCGGGAGTTATCCCGATTGGCAGGATTTGACGCCAGAATACGAATTCCGGTCCGAAGTTTCCTATAACGTATTTTTATTTGTACCGCACCCTCCGGGAAAATATTCTCGGAGGGTGCTAGTTGTTAAAAAACTTTAATTTTTTTGCTACAATCTCTATGTCTGGCCCAGCGGAGGGGCACATATGTTAAAAGCAAATAGACATGCGAAGGGATTTACGCTTATAGAGTTGTTGGTAGTGGTGTTAATTATCGGGATATTGGCTGCTATTGCCGTACCGCAATATCAAAAAGCAGTAGAAAAAAGCAGGGCTAGTCAGGCGTTTATTGTTTTGTCCGGTTTAATTCAAGCCCAAGAGTCGTATTTTCTGGCAAACGGTACGTATGCTACCTCGTTTGATGAGCTAGCCGTGGAGTTCCCCTGGACGGGAAATGAAACTTGGGCTTCAGCCAGTATTGTAGATGATACGCGTTCCAATGGCGAATGGTCTTTACAGATTTGGAATGCTGGAGGAAGTGCTTCCTCCCGTGCCAGTAACAGTGCTTTTTATTTGGGCCGTTTAAAAGGAAAGTACAAAGGGGCCGGGTTTGCTTATTATTTTCAAAATACGCTCAATTACCCCAATAAGCAAATGCTCTGTCTGGAGCGGATATCTAGCGGTGTGATATTTGCGGAAGCGGCAGGCAGTTATTGCAAAAATATTTTCAAAGGAACTTTGGTAGCCGGCCATAGCAACACTCGTGCCTATTCTTTACCGTAATATCCGGATAGGTGTGGGCCCGGTATCCATTATTGAGATGAAATCTTAGTTAGAACGGGTATCCGGTAGATACTGCGAAGGATAATTAGCCCGCTTTTCATAATAAACCCCGGGGCAAGCCCGGGGTTTATTATTTATAAGTTTCATTTAGTTAAACGGTTAAGCCGTCTTTGCGCGCTTGAAGTATACGAGCTGGTGGGAAATTGCAAAATTAATTTTTTATATGTTTCCTGCGCGGCGGCTGTTTTGCCTTGTTTTTCGTATGCCTGGCCTAGCTCATATAGGCGCGGAGCCGTTGTGGAATCTGTCGGTTGGAGTAAAACAGCTTTCTGTAGTGATTGAACGTATTTCACGTCATCACGTAATTGTTTGCGGGCAATTGTAGCGGCCTGCATCAAAGCTTGGGCTGATTTGGCTTTATCGGCTTGAAAAATTTCCGCTGTTTGATGAAGTATTCGGTATGCTTCCTCATATTGCTTGGTTTTTATGCATACATCCGCTTTGCCGCGGTAAGCCTCATAAGCGGCCGGGGTGGAACCTAGGAGTTCAATGGCCTTATCATAATTGATAAGCGCACTATCGTATTGCTTATTGTTTTCATCTAGGATAGCCATGTGTTTGTACACAATACCTGTCTCCGACGAGTCTGGAAATAAGCGTAACACGCGGGTATACGCTTCTGTGGCGGCTGGGGTATTTTTAAGATTATCGGCATAGATATCCCCAATCAAACGCAGGCTTGCTGCCTTGTAAGCAGAGTTAGGATACAATGCATCGGCTTTTTTGTATTGTGCAATGGCAGCTAAGTAATTGTCGTTTGTACGGTGTAAATCGCCATACCACAATTCTACTTCGTTATTGCCGGCGTATTTGGGGTAACGTGCAAAAAACTGCTCAAATGCCTGTGCCGCCGCCGGATAAAAATCTTTTCCTTTCAATTTTGAAAAAGCATACAAAGTTTCGGCTTCGCGTGCACCCGGTTGGTTGGCCTGGGCAGAAGGCCCCTTCATTAATAGTTGGCTGGCCTGGGAGCGGTATTTTTTATCCAACCCGGTCAGGGCTTCTTCAAAAAGAGAGGTGATGTTGGTTAAATCTGCCTGTGGAAACAAATAACGCAATCGAAATAAATTTACCAGTGCCGAGCCATTTTGCCGGGCCTGACCTCGTAGGCGTGCTTGAAGGAGTAAGGCATCTTGGGCGGCGGGGTGATTTTCGTTTTGCAGCAACCATGTCTGTAGCCCATCTGCCAAGCTCTGGGCATAGGCACGGGTTTCCTGGGTGCTTTGCACAGGAAATGCCACAAGTTCCTGCTTGTAGAAATCCAGTGCGGTTTGGGCCTCTTGTGCGTTGGCAATTACGCCGAATAACAGAGCTATAGATGAAAAAATAAGTATTTTACGCATAAATAGTTACCGGTAATTTGTAAATTGGAGCTCTACGCCATAGTCCTGGCCGCGCAAAAGAGCCATGGTGTTTTGTAATTCGTCTTTGGATTTGGAGGAAACGCGTAATTGATCCCCCTGGATAGAAGCACTTACTTTAAGCTTGGCTTCTTTGATAGCTTTTGAAATCTGTTTGGCTTTTTCGGCAGGGATACCTTGCTGAATTTTGACGGTTTGTTTAGCATTACCGCCTAAAGCAGATTCAATTTTTTGCGGGAGCATGTTTTTAAGCGGTATCCCGCGCTTAGCAATACGTGTAAAGATGATATCTCGCAGTGTATTGACCTTAAATTCATCGCTGGAAGCTAGTTTGAGTTCGTTGTCTTTTTGATTGAGTTCTATAGATGATGCTGTGCCTTTGAAATCATAGCGATTGGCAATTTCTTTATTGGCGGCAGTAACGGCCTCTGAAATGATGTTTAAATCTACTTTAGATACGATATCAAAACTGTAATCAGCCATATTCAATCCCTCCGTTATCCGGGTATCCCCGTGTGATTTCCTATATTATATCTTTTTTTGTACAATAATTTTATCAGCGTACCGGGCCGTAACGGAACGCGTTAATCTACGGAGGTCACACCTGTATTTGTTGTGGGTCGGAGTCGGTAGCCGGCTTAAAGAATCTATGTATATCAAAACTCGTTTAACTGTAATGAACTTCCTCCAGTTTGGTTTATGGGGTGCCTATTTAACATCCATGGGTGCTTTCTTGGCCGGAGCTGGATTTGCAAGTCAGATTGGTTGGTTTTACGCGGCACAAGGTTTTGTGTCTATTTTTATGCCGGCAATTATCGGTATTGTTGCGGATCGCTGGGTACCGGCCCAAAAACTACTGGGCTTATGCCACTTGTTAGCGGCTATTTTTATGGCGGGTGCTGCTTATTGTGGCGCGCAACACGTAATTAATTTTGCCGCTATGTTTACGTGCTATACCATTAGTGTGGCGTTCTATATGCCTACCATCGCGCTTTCCAACTCGGTCGCTTATACGGTACTGCGCCAGAATAACTTTGATACAGTCAAAGTTTTCCCGCCAATTCGCGTATTTGGTACGGTGGGTTTTATTTGTGCCATGCTCATTACTAATTTTGCCGGTTTCCAAACCAGCTACACACAATGGTATTTTTCAGCAATATTAGGGATTATTTTGGGTGTGTATTGTTTTACGTTGCCGCACTGCCCCACTATT
Source organism: uncultured Elusimicrobium sp. (assembly GCA_902772695.1). Lineage (GTDB taxonomy): Bacteria > Elusimicrobiota > Elusimicrobia > Elusimicrobiales > Elusimicrobiaceae > Avelusimicrobium. Next base: position 13,126 of record CACYBL010000037.1, on the reverse strand, counting down.
GAAGGGAAAGCCAAAACATTGACCGAAGCTTTGGGACTCAAAGCCTTTGCTTTATTTAAAGAGAAACAAATGGCGGTTTTCTTCATTTTTTCCATGCTTTTGGGGATGATGTTACAAATCACAAACGGTTTTGCCAACCCGTTTATTACCGGGTTTAACGAATTGGCCGGGTATACGGGCTCTTGGGGAGCCAATAACGCCAACGCGCTTATCTCTCTTTCCCAAATGTCTGAGACACTTTGTATTTTACTCATTCCGTTTGCTTTGAAACGCTTTGGGATTAAGAAAGTCATGCTCATCAGTATGTTGGCCTGGATGTTGCGGTTCGGCTTCTTGGGTTTGGGAAACCCGGCTACCGGAACGGGAGTGGTGCTGCTTATTACCTCTATGATTGTATACGGTGTGGCATTTGATTTCTTCAACGTGTCCGGTTCTCTGTACGTAGATTTGGAAACGGATGCTTCTATCCGTTCCAGCGCGCAGGGGGTGTTTATGCTGATGACTAACGGCTTTGGTGCTACTATCGGTTCTTTGATGGCGCAAAAGGTAATCAACGTCTTAGTTTACTCCCACGTCAACCCGAATTTAATGGTAAATGGTATTTACCCGTCGTCTATTTCACAGCAAATTATGAGTGGATGGGCCAATTCTTGGTTTATCTTTTCGGGATTTGCCCTTGTGGTGGCTGTGTTGTTTGCGATTCTGTTTAAATACAAACATACCCCGCAAGCCAACTAGTGTTTTGTATATAGCAAAAACCCCCGCTCGTATGAGCGGGGGTTTTTGTGTGCTAAAAATTTATTTAGCTTTGTTAGCAGCTTTAGCCAAGCGAGATTTCTTGCGGGCGGCCGTTTTCCAATGAATTACTTTCTTTTTGGCGGCCTTGTCAATGCAAGAATTTGCTTTTTTTAAGTCTTCTTTAAGCGAAGCGGATTTTTTAGCCGCAGACGCTTTTACCGTTTTGGTGGCCAAGCGAATTTTTTTAGTTAAGCCTTTGTTGGCAGAAGTTCTTTTTTCTGCTTGGCGTTGCGCTTTGATGGCGCTAGTGTGTCTACCTGTTTTTAATTTTGCCATTTGTAATAATTCCTCTATATAGAAAAATCGGGTTACTCATATTTTAACCAATTTGCGGCCTTGGGGTCAAGAGGGAAATAATCACAGTAGTATGAGGTAAATGTTACAATATTTTTATGGATCCGCGAATTGACATTCTGCCTAAACAGCCCGGCGTATACATTATGCGCGATAAATCAGGCGTTATCATTTATATTGGTAAGGCCAAAAACCTGGCTGACCGGGTAAAACAGTATTTCCAAGAATCTAACCTTTATTCGCGCGGGTGGAAATTGCCCAGTTTGTTACCACTCATTGCCAAAATAGATTATATCGCTTGTGATAGTGAACGGGATGCCCTGGTATTAGAGGAAAAACTGATCAAGTCATACCAACCCTTTTTTAATTCCTTGGGTAAGGACGGAAAAAGTTACCCTTATCTTAAGATCACTATGAGTGAAGATTTCCCGCGTTTGGTGCTTACCCGCCGAGTGGTTAAAGGAAAAGATTTGTATTTTGGTCCGTATCCGAAATCGCATATCGTACGCAGTTTAATGCGTTTCTTATGGAAAAGCAAATATGCTCCGCTGCGTCCATGTAAATGGAATTTTTCACGTACTAAACCACTTGCTTCTGTCAAAATTAACACCTGTATTTACTACCATACAGGGCAATGCCCGGCTCCGTGCGCCGGAAAGATTTCGTACGCGGATTATCGCGTATTAGCTTTACGCATGGCAGATTTTCTGGGAGGTAATTTTGGAGAAATTACAGAGCAACTTACCACACTTATGTACGAATACTCCCATAAAATGGAATATGAACGTGCTGCTATTTTCCGTAATTTTTTGCAAGCACTCGAACATATGAAGGAACGTGTGGTGGTTGGCAAGTTCAAAGAAGAGAAAATTGCTACCGCGATGCAAAATACCGATAAATTAAAACGCTTGGCCGAAGTAATTGGTATGCATAAATTGCCTTTACATATTGAAGCATTTGATAACTCTCATTTGTTTGGGCGAGAGGCTGTTGGATGCATGGTGTGTTATGTGAATGGCGAAAAAAATCACGAACACTACCGCCGTTTTAAAATTCGTTCTAAACTACCGGCCCGAGGGGGAAGTGATTTTACCATGATGGAAGAAAGTGTATATCGCCGGTTACGCCAGATTAAGCGGGATCTGTCACATGCGCCTGATTTAATTTTACTGGATGGCGGAAAGAGTCAAATCACGGCGGCTATGAATGCTTTTGAACGCGCCGGTATATTTATTCCATTTATTGCTTTGGCCGAGACACACGAAGGCATTTATTTGCCCGGCGCAGCAACAAGTATTAAGCTGCCTATAGGGGACCCGGCTCTAAATTTGCTGATGGAAATCCGTGATGAAGTCCACCGCTTTGCTATTACGTATCACCGTAAATTAAGGAATAAAGCTGAACTGCTTGGACATGAACAATAAAAGGATTTTTGAATAAGGCGGGTTCATAAAAAACCGGAGCGATTTTTGTCGCTCCGGTTTTTAAATCAGTCAGAATTTTATTTCCCTTCTTTCTTAAACAAATCACGTAAAAATTCTTCGGCTAAACTTTTAGAACCTAATCCTACGCCAATAGCAAAAGCAAGACCTAAGGAAGCCAACACAATTACTACGATATTATTTACTAATTGTGTAGCAAAACCTAAATTTTCTACTGCAATTAGTGCACAGAAAAATACAATAAATGCATTGACGACTTTAGCTAAGAAGAAACCGCCCTTGAGATTGTTTGCTTGGGAAGAATTCTCGATAATTTTACCTACCAATTTGCCAAAAAGTAAACCGGCAAACAGAATCAGTACGGATACAAAAAGAGTGGGAATAAATGCCAGGAATCGGGCAAATAAATCACGTATAATGGCTAGGTGTAAAACATCTGCTGCCAGTACGATAGCATAGAAAATTACGGCCCAAGCAAATACAAAGGCAATGATATACGTGGGAGATTTGCCAAGCCCAAAACGCACGCAGAGTTCATTAATCCCCAGCTTAGATGTTTTTTCATCAAAGGCAATTTTGTTTAACATCTTTTTAATAAATGAACTGACCAGGCGTGAAATATATAATCCCAACACCATAATCAGCAAGGCCACTGCCAAAGCGGCCAACACTTTTAAACTACTCTGGCCCAACTCCAGGAGCTGGGTACTTATGTTTTGCGAAATCGTTTCTATGGTTTCCATACTGCCCTCCTTTTTAAAATTGTAGCAAATCGCGGGCCGGATTATTTGTAAAATAAAAGAGTTATGTCTATATCCACCCAAATTCAATATCTCAAAGGTATCGGCCCGGCCAAAGCAAAATTGTTTGAACGGTTGAGAATTGCCACTGTGGAAGATTTGCTGCATTATTATCCTCGTACGTATCAAGATCGCCGGTTAGGGATGCCCCCCAATGAATACAATTCGGACGCGTTAATTGTGTGTAAAGGGCGCGTGTTGCGTACACAATTAATTCCAGCACGTAGCGTGTTGATTTTCAAGGCCTTTATAGAAGATGAACATGGCAACACCCTGGAATGTACGTGGTTCAAAAAACGAACTTACCGTGCGTTTCGTTTTGATCCGTTCGCTGCACTCAAAAAAGATTTTCATATGGGAAATGAAGTCTGGGTGATTGGACGGCGCGAAAACCGGGATAATTTTTTTGGTAATAAAATTACGGTAGAAGAACAATATCCCGCGGAGGATGTGTTGACATCTTTGCATGCGGGGAGATTGACGCCCATATACGGGCTGACAGAGGGGTTGACCAATAAACAGTTTCGTATATTTATGTATGAGGCATTGCAAACGTCTACCTTAGCGCGGGAACCTGAAATTTTACCGCAAGCCTTGCTGTCTAAACGAAAATTATTGAGTGCGCCGCAAGCTCTTCAAGCTATCCATTTCCCTAATTCACTGGCAGAACTGCAAAATGCACGCACGCGGCTTGCCTACGAAGAATTTCTGCTTTTGGCTACTGCCTGGGGTATTAAACGGACGCAGACGAAAATTTTGGCCAAAGATTATACGTATGAAATTAAGAAAAATTTATTGACCCCATTTCGTGAAAATTTGGGCTTTTCATTTACGAATAGTCAACGCAGAGTAATCAATGAAATTTTTAATGATTTATGTTCTTCTCGCCCTATGAACCGCTTGTTACAGGGGGATGTCGGCTCCGGAAAGACAGTGGTGGCCCTTTGTGCCATGTTGTTGGCGGTGGAAAATGGGTATCAGGCTGCGCTGATGGCTCCCACAGAAATTTTGGCCGAACAGCATTATTTTACTTTTAAACGTATGCTAGCCGGATTGCCTGTAAAAGTGGCTGTGCTTACTTCCAGCACTAAGCCCACCGCGCGTAAAAAGATCTTAAAGGAACTTTCCGATGGGGATCTCTCTATCCTTATAGGAACGCATGCGGTTATTCAAGAGGATGTAAAGTTCCATAATTTGCGTTTGGCCGTAATTGACGAGCAACATCGTTTCGGAGTCAAACAACGCAGCAAATTGAAAGAAAAAACAGCTAAACTGGATTTACTTACTATGACAGCTACTCCTATCCCGCGTACACTTGCCCTGGCGTTTTACGGTGATTTGGAAGTGTCTACTATTAATGAACTTCCTCCAGGCCGGCAGGCTATTTTGACGGAAACGACTACTTCCAAATTAGCGTATGACCGCGTACGGGAGGAGGTGCAAAACGGTCGGCAGGCTTATATCGTTTTCCCACTTATAGAAGAAAGTGAAAAAGTTTCGGCTAAAGCTGTTACAGAGGAATTTGAAAAGTTAAAAAAAGTGTTTCCGCAATTTCGTTTGGCTATGCTGCACGGCCAAATGTCCCAAACTGAAAAAGAGCAAATTATGGCTGATTTTGCCTCCCACCAAACAGATATTTTAGTAGCTACTCCCGTTATTGAAGTGGGAATTGATGTCAAGAATGCCACGGTCATGGTTATTGAAAATGCAGAACGTTTTGGCCTGGCCAGTTTGCATCAATTGCGTGGGCGTGTAGGAAGGGGAGACCATCAAAGTTATTGTATGTTGGTTCCGCAGCATGCCGGGAGTGTGGCCAAAGAACGGGTTGATATAATTTGTGCTACGCGTGACGGATTTAAAATCGGCGAGCGAGATATGCAATTGCGCGGCCCTGGAGAGATTTTAGGGACGCGTCAATCGGGCGAGCTGGAGTTTAAGGCGGGAGACATTTTTAAGGACCGCGATGTATTGTATTGGGCCATTGAAGATCGGGACGAGCTTCTTACGCAAGACCCGGGATTGGTCCAGCCGGAACATGCGCTTTTCCGCCGAAAACTGCAAGAACTATACCAAAAAAATTGGCATTTGATTGATTTGAGTTAGTCAAATATCCTCTTTGCAAATAAACAGTCTGCAATGGAACTATTTTTTTCTTCCAAACGTGGGAAAAGCGGCGGATATTTTTCAATTTTCCCGGCTTGTAAGCGGTGGGCCATTTCCGGCCCAATAGTCGGCATAAACGGCGTAATCCATTTGGCTACGTAACGCAAACACGCTACGAGTTCCAACAAAACTTCTTTGGTGGCAGCCGGGTCAGTTTTGGCGAGTTCCCACGGTTTTTTCTCGTCCACGAGTTTGTTTAAGTCGCTGGCAAAACCGTAAATTTGCTCTAGCACTTTATCAAAGGCCAAGTCATCATACGCGCTGTCAATGGTTCTTTCCACGTCGCCGGCTTTGGCAAGCAGTTTATAATTGCCTTTAATTTCTTCTGGTAACTCACCGATGTTTTTGGCGGCCATATTGAGTGTGCGTGATAACAAATTGCCGATGTTATTAGCCAAATCGGAATTGTAGCGGTTTTTAAAACTTTCCATGGAAAAGTCGCCGTCTTGCCCGAAAGGCACTTCGCGGAACAAGAACGCGCGTACCGGGTCCACACCGTATTTGGCGGCTACTTCGGCGGGATTGACGATATTGCCCAACGTTTTGGACATTTTTTCACCTTCGACTGTCCACCAACCGTGTGCAAATACTTTTTTGGGAAGCGGTACATTTAAAGCCATTAATACGGCGGGCCAAATAACCGTGTGAAAACGGAAAATTTCTTTCCCTACCATGTGTAAATCGGCGGGCCATAAATCTTCAAATTTTTCTGTACCGATTTTTTTCAGTTGTGCTTCGTGTTCGGTTTTATCATCACAAATGTGCGTACCAAAGCCCGCACCGGAAATATAGTTGATAAGCGCATCAAACCAAACATAAATCGTATGCTTGGGGTTGCTCGGTACCGGAACACCCCATGCTACTTTTGTGCGCGTAACGGATAAATCTTGCAAGCCACCCTTGACGAAATTGATGATTTCGTTGGCGCGTGTTTTGGGGCTTAAAAATTCCGGGTGTTCTTCATAGTATTTAAGTAAGGGCTTTTCGTAGCGCGAAAGTTTAAAGAAATACGTTTCTTCATGCACTTCGGTGAGAGGCCGTTTGTGTACGGGGCATAAACCACCTTCCAAAATTTCGCTGTCGTTATAGTATTGTTCGCACGAAACGCAGTATTTGCCCGTGTAGGAACCTAAATAAATATCGCCTGTTTTTAATAATTTTTCAAAAATGGCTTGTACGACGTGTTCGTGGTATGGGTCGGTGGTGCGGATAAAATCGTCGTAAGAGATGTTTAGGGCTTTCCACATTTCTTTATATTTTGCGGCCACGTTGTCGGCCCATTGTTTGGGGGAAACGTTATTGGCGGCGGCGGTTTTTTCAATGTTGGCTCCGTGTTCATCCGTACCGGTTAAAAAATGTACATCAAAACCTTGTTGACGTTTGTAACGTGCCAAAATGTCTTGGGCAATGGTTGTATAAGCGTGTCCGATATGTGGTACGGAGTTAACGTAATAGAGGGGGGTGGTAATGTAAAATTTTTTAGTCATAAGATTTATTCTCCATATTAAAAAGGGATAACGGCAAGCCGTCCAAGCTCATCAAGGCTGTTTCCACTATCAGTGCGGGGGAAACATTACGTGATAAACTGCGTTTATAATTCTCAAATTGTTGTAGAGTTTTGGCAAATCGGTGTTGTAACGATTCATCGGTTGCATTAACCCAACCCGTATGAATAGCCATCACCAGTACATCCAGGATGTTTTGTGCTTCTTGCCGTGCCGTTACAAGGGAGCGAGAAAGCCCAGCCGCTACGGCACAGGGCCCTTGGGGAGAACAACCGTTTGCTCCAAAATCCGCTTCTCGCAATAAAGCTAAAGCGGCATCTGATTTTAGGGCTCCACTTACCGAACCGCCACTGTATGATGCACATAACGCCGGATATTGGGTCTCAACTTGGTTAAAGCTTAAAATTTGTTCAACGTGTTGGCGGGAAAGGGGTGCAAATGCAAGCGGCTGGCAACGCGATAAAATCGTGCGCAGCATGGCGGCACGTTTATTGGTAATTAAAATCCAAAGAGTTTTAGCCGGAGGTTCTTCAATGAATTTGAGTAATGCGTTCGCGGCTGCAGCCTGCATAGTTTGAGCATGGTCAATAATCAGCACTTTCCATCCGTTCCCTATAGCTTTTTGCTGAGATCTGGCAGTAATTTCGCGGATAGTATCTACATTGATATGTTGTTGTTTGGCCAATGTATTTTCCAATTCTTCTTCATAGCCGCTGGATGAGAAATCTTTTTTTACTTCTAGGCGTGCTTGATATAAAAAATCTACAAACACTACATCCGGGTGAGTGTGTTGGCTAATGGCTTTACAACAAGGGCATTGTCCACAGGATTCGCCCGTTTTCTGTGCGGCAGGGTCTTGGCAGTTTAAGGCTTTGGCAAATTCCAGGGCTGTTTTGGCCTTTCCTATCCCTTGCGGGCCGTAAAACAACAAAGCTCCCGGCACGCGCCCGTTTTGCACGAGCGTTTTAAGATAAGAAACGGCTTTTTCCTGCCCTAGAATATCTGTAAATGGCATTTAAATTTGATATTTTTTCAGCAATTCACGTACTTGTGTTTGAATATCGGCAATATTTTTATCCGCATCCACCAAGTAAGCGTTCGGAGTACGGGCAATCATATCCAGATACCCCTGACGCATCTTTTGGCGGAAGGCTAAATCTTCTTGTTCCAATCTATCGGAAAATAAATATTCTCCCCGTTCGGTGAAATATTTGTCAGACATCAAAAATACTAACGTTAAATCCGGTACGGTCCCTAAAGTGGCGATACGGTTGAGAGTTTGAATGGTTTTTAAATCAATGCCACGGCCATAACCCTGATAAGCGCAGGTGGACATGGTGTAACGTTCACACAGGACAGTTTTCCCGGCTTTGAGTGCGGGGAGGATTTTTTCTTGAGTATGTTGTGCCCGAGAGGCCTCATATAAAAACAGCTCGGCCATAGGTGTGATTTCTAACCCCGGTTCCAAAACGATTTGGCGCATCCGTTCTGCCGTAGGGGTGCCTCCCGGTTCACGGGTAAGGATGACATCATTGCCTTGTTCAATTAAGTAGTTGAGTAACAGCTTGGCTTGGGTGGATTTACCACAGCGGTCTGGCCCTTCTAATACAATAAATTTTCCTTTCTTCATACAGACTATGCTAATCCCTCTTCGGAAGTTATGATTTTAGTTTCTGGTTTTCGGAGTAACCCCCAACCGTCCTTGGCAGCTTGGATCAGAGGTTGCAACTTCCCTTGAGACTCTAAAATAAAGTCAATAATTTCACGGTAAGCGCCATCTCCTCCGGCTCGGGATGAAGTAAAATGAGCCACTTCTTTTACGCAGGGAACGGCGCCCGGTACAGTAGCTGCAAATCCAACGGCTTTAAGCAAGGGTAAATCAGTAATATCGTCACCGATATAAGCGACTTGATCGGCCTGGAGATTCTCCCGCTTTAGGATATCGTTAAGTGGACCTAGTTTTGTCAAAAATCCTTGATAAATATAGGAGTAACCCAACACTTGAGCCCGGTGTACGGTCGTGGCGTGTCGTCTGCCAGTAATAATGCCCAAGGTAATACCGGCGCGTTGGCATAGAAGGGCTGCCACTCCGTCTTGCGTGTGAAAGGATTTAAATTCATCCATTTGGCCGTTTTTATTGACAAAGAAATTTACTTTCCCATCTGTCAAAATACCGTCCACATCCGTTAAAATGGCCTTAATGCGGCTGGCGCGTTGTTTGATCTCATCCATATTAGAACATTATACAAAATCTGTTCTTAGCTGCAGTAGTGCAAAATGGTATATGACAACCATACAGATTTAAGACCGATCTATTTCTACGTTCGTTTATCATTATCTGCAAGCATGTACTGCTATTTTGATTCGGTTGGAAGGATTTGTCCATATGCTTCTGTTGGATTAAAAGTTACTTTTCCGTTCCGACTGTTTTTTATATAATAAAAGTAATTGTTTTAAAGGGGTATTTATGGCTAAACGGTTTACAGAAAATGCACAAAAAATTATTTTAATTGCTCAGGAAGAGGCAAAACGTCTTAATCACGATTATGTTGGTACGGAACATATTTTATTGGGGCTTAGTGCGATCGACGGTACAGTATCGCACAAAATTTTGTCCGGCATGGGGGTTACTTTTCGCAAAGTACGCCAGGAAATTGAAAAGATGGTAGGTATCGGTGATACAATCATGTTGCTGGGTGAAATCCCTTTTACGCCGCGAGCTAAGGCCGTATTGGAATTTTCGGTAGAAGAATCACAAATTTTGGGGACGGAACATATCGGCACGGAGCATATTTTATTAGGGTTAATCAGGGAAGAAGAGGGAATGGCCAGCAAAATATTGGAAAATTTAGGTCTTTCCCTACCGGCCCTTCGTGAAGCAGTACTTAATTTTTTAGGCAATGCCAATCCGGAAGAACTTTCGGAAAAAAATACCGAATCTGCACAGGAAATTAATTTGTCCTCTTTTACTTCTTCCGAAGAAAAAACTTCCAAATCCGGAATTAACAAAAAATCTAAAACCCCTACCTTGGATGAATATACGCGCGATTTAACTCGTTTGGCCACACAACATAAATTGGATCCGGTTATCGGACGTGAAGAAGAAATAGAGCGTGTGGTGCAAATTTTAGCCCGTCGTACTAAAAACAATCCGGTGCTTATCGGTGAGCCGGGCGTGGGAAAGACGGCCATTGTGGAAGGCCTCGCCCAAAAAATTGCCCGTGGAGAAATTTCCGACTTGCTTTCCGGTAAACGATTGTTAGCGTTAGATATGGCCTCTGTAATCGCCGGTACAAAATATCGCGGTGAATTTGAACAACGGCTTAAAAATATCATTGATGAGATGGCGGCGGCACAGGATGCCATTATTTTTATTGATGAATTGCACACAATTATCGGGGCAGGCGCAGCGGAAGGATCCATGGATGCTTCTAACATGTTAAAACCGGCTCTGGCTCGCGGCGAAGTGCAATGTATCGGTGCAACTACTTTTGACGAATATCGTAAATATGTGGAAACTGATACGGCCTTGGAGCGTCGGTTCCAACCGGTAGTCATTGAGCCGCCGGATTTAGAAGAAACGGTTTCTATTTTAAACGGAGTGCGTGCCAAATACGAACAACATCATAAAGTGAAATATACGGATGGGGCCGTCCGCGCAGCGGCAGCTATTTCGGACCGATATATTTCAGACCGTGCCTTGCCGGATAAGGCGTTAGACTTATTTGATGAAGCCGGTGCCCGTGCACGGCTTAAAAACGCGGTGCTTCCGCCGGAAATTAAACAAAAACAAGCGGAGTATAACCAAGCTATTTTAGAAAAAGATGAAGCGCTTTCCAATAAAGAATTTGAAAAAGCGGCTGCGGCCAAAGATACAGAAGATCGTTTGAAAGCTTATATAGATAATTTGAAAGCCAAATGGCAGGAAGAACATGCCAAAAATGTTCCCGAAGTGACTGAGGAAGACATTGCATTAGTAGCCTCTAAATGGACGGGGATTCCCGTAACTCGTTTGACCCAGAGCGAAACCGATAAGATTTTGCACATGGAAGAACATTTGCATGAACACATTATCGGGCAAGATGACGCCGTGCGAGTGGTTTCTCAAGCTATTCGCCGAAACCGTACCGGATTAGGAAATCCACACCGGCCAATCGGCGGATTTTTATTCTTAGGTCCCACCGGAGTAGGGAAAACGGAACTGGCCAAAAGCTTAGCTACTTTCTTATTTGGAGATGAAGAGGCCATGATTCGGTTAGATATGTCCGAATATATGGAAAAATTTGCCGTTTCGCGCTTGATCGGGGCGCCGCCCGGATATGTGGGGTATGAAGAGGGCGGTCAATTGACAGAAGCCGTCCGCCGACGTCCTTACAGTGTTGTCGTGTTAGATGAATTAGAAAAAGCCCATCCGGACATTTACAACATTTTATTACAAGTGCTTGACGAAGGGGCACTGTCAGATAATTTGGGGCATAAAGTCAGTTTCAAAAACTGCGTAGTAATTATGACGTCTAACGTAGGCGCCCGGGAGATTACCAACAAAGGCAGCCAGCTCGGTTTTGCGGCTCGCCAAAGTGAAGAAGAAGAGTACCAGGATATGCGCAAAAACGTAATGGAAGAAGTGAAGAAGACCTTCAATCCGGAATTTATCAACCGTATTGATGAAATTGTGGTTTTTCACTCTCTTTCCAAAGATAATATCGGCGCAATTTTGGACTTGGCTTTAAAAGAAGTAGATGATAAATTAACCGAAAAAGAACTTACGTTGGAGCTTACCCCCGAAGCGAAAGACTTTTTGGTGGAAAAAGGGTTTGATGTTAAATTCGGTGCGCGCCCGTTGTTGCGTACTTTGCAACGTGAGTTAGAGGATCCGCTGGCCGAAAATATACTTATTAACCAATATGCCGCAGGAACCAAAATTATTGTACACTTTAACAAAGAAACCGGGAAATTAACTTTTTCCGGTGCGGGAACGAAATCAAAACGCAAACAAACCGCACATATTTAATGGGAGGAATTATGGACGCAAACAAACAAAAAGCACTGGATTTAGCACTGGGCCAAATTGAAAAGGCTTTCGGAAAAGAAGCTATTTGTAAATTGGGTGGCGGTTCAGTGCAAAAGGTAGAAGCTATCCCTACCGGTGCGTTATCTTTGGATTTGGCGCTTGGTGTAGGCGGGTTGCCTCGCGGGCGCGTGATTGAAATTTATGGCCCGGAAGCCGGCGGTAAAACGACCCTTTCTTTACACGTAGCTGCGCAAACCCAAAAGATGGGTGGCACGGTAGCTTTTATTGATGCGGAACACGCATTAGATCCTGTGTATGCAGCACATTTGGGAGTGGATGTGGATGAACTCCTTGTTTCCCAACCGGATTCCGGTGAACAAGCTTTGGAAATTGCCGAGAAATTGGTGCGCTCGGGCGCGATTGACTTAATCGTAGTGGATTCTGTAGCTGCTCTGGTGCCGCAGGCTGAAATTGAAGGTGAAATGGGGGATGCCCATGTCGGTTTGCAAGCACGGTTGATGAGCCAGGCTTTACGCAAGCTTACCAGTCTGCTCAACAAAACGAAAACAAGTATTATCTTTATTAACCAATTACGCCAGAAAATCGGCGTTATGTTTGGTAACCCAGAGACGACTCCCGGTGGGCTCGCACTTAAGTTTTACGCTTCTGTGCGTATTGACGTGCGCCGTATTGAAAATTTGAAAAAAGGAGACGAAGTAATCGGTACCCGCGTGCGTGCCAAAGTTACTAAGAATAAGGTGGCCCCGCCCTACCGTCAAGCCGAATTTACCATGATTTTAGGCCAGGGCATTTCACGCGAAGCGTGCATCTTGGATAAAGGCGTAGAGTCCGGTATTTTGGAAAAAAGCGGCAGTTGGTTTTTATATGGAGACGAGAAATTGGGACAAGGAGCGGAAAACGCCCGCCAATATCTGAAAGATAACCCCGAGTTAGCCGCTGAAATTGAAGATAAGTTGTATGTAAAATACTTGGGCCATCACTATGACGGGAAACCTGCCGGCGAAGAAAAACCTGCAGAGAAGAAAGTAAAGAAATAACATGGCATTTCTGAGAGTTGCATATAAAAACGGCAGATAAAAATCTGCCGTTTTT
>CACYBL010000036.1 GCA_902772695.1 uncultured Elusimicrobium sp. | reverse complement strand
TTAGGATGCTCATGCATTTCTACAGCCATCGGCAAAGATTGCTCAGCAAATAAACCTAACACCTTACCGTTTTTAAGAGATAAAAGTGCTTTTTTATCTTGCACCACTTGGTATCCCTGTTTACGGGCCTGAGTCAATAACTCTTTATTTTCACCCGTAGAAAAATACTTTCTTCCTCCCCCTAAAATAACATCTATCCCCAAGTCCAATTGTTGCCGGGCAATTTGCATTTTCTGACGGCGGCTCTGTACATGCGCGGTAAATCCGGCAGGCGTAGCATCCGTAACATAAGCATCCGAAATTATACCAATGGATTTGCCATGCTGTTGAGCTACTTCCAATAAAGTAGGGTGTGCGTTCCCTTCAAAATCCACTCCGATACGCTCCGGAAGAGAATAGTGGCCCGTGGCCATTTGGGTAGCAGCTGCCGCAGAATCAGTAACCGGGGTATTATATGTATTGGTAAAGAAGAATCCTTGGGTGCCTTTATTCAATAGTTCTTCAAGTGCGGAAGTATGATGAGTATAATCTTTCAACGCACCTTCTCGCGCTCCTTGCATAAAAAAACCCATCAACTCCGGACCCATGCCATCTCCAATCACCCAAATCACATTGCGCACCGATCCCTGAGCAGCTACCGAAAGGGCTTCTCCACTCATCCACAAGAAACCGGCCACTAATAGACACACCCAAATTCTTCTTTTCATATCAAGCAACGGTTTTACGATATAGTTCCAAATAAGCGCGGGCTGATTTGTCCCAAGACAAATCTTGACGCATTGCATTACGCACCAAACGCAGCCACAATTTTTTATCTTCAAATGCTTTAAGCGCTTTTTCCAATGTTTGAACAATTCCTTTTTCGTTGAAAGGTTCAATAAAAAATCCCGTGGCGGTTTCTTCATTTTTGCCAGTATAACCGGTAACCGTATCCACTAATCCCCCTACATGGGAAACGATCGGAACAGTGCCGTATTTCATGGCAATTAACTGTGAAAGCCCACACGGTTCAAAACGCGAAGGCATTAAAAACATGTCGGCTCCGGCATAAATACGGTGGGCAAATTCTTCGTCAAGACGCCCACTGTAACTGACCTGCCCCGCATTATTACGCGCCAACGTTTGAAAGGCCTTTTCCAACATAGGGTCCCCTGTACCTAACACTACAAATTGGACACGGGTTTTAAGTTTTTCAATCAAATTTACAACAATATCCAACCCTTTTTGGTAATCTAAACGTGACACAATACCGATAACCGGTTTATTTGCTTCGGGAGCAAGTTTACATTGCTGGCGCAATAACTGTTTTGCCGCGGCTTTACCGGCTACCACTTCAGCCGCATCATATCCCACCGGCAAGACCGGGTCTAATTCCGGATCCCAAATTTCCGTGTCAATTCCATTAACAATTCCGCAGAAATTTTTGCTACGGCTGCGCAATAATCCTTCTAAACCAAACCCCATAGCGGCATCTTGCTGCACTTCACGGGCATAGTTAGGGCTGACGGTATTAATATTATCTGCAAACACAATACCGCTTTTTAAAAAGCTGATACCACCATAATACTCAAATTTATTCGGTGTATAGTCCACCGGATGAAAACCGGCTTTCAAGAAAGAAGAATACGGATAATGTCCTTGATAAGCAATGTTGTGAATGGTATATAAACTGCGGGTGCGGGTATAAAATGCATCCAACTTATAAACTGTTTTCAAATAGGCCGGAATCAAACCCGTTTGCCAATCATGGCAATGAATCAGATCCGGGCGAAAACCAATGAATTTACATCCTTCTAACACAGCCCGACTAAACAAAATAAACCGTTCATCATTATCGGCATATTCACCGGTACGAGTACGGTATAAATCGGGGCGGTCAAAATATTTACGATTTCCTACAAAAAACACTAACACATTGCCCCAATTAATATACGAAAGGGAAACCTGTTCAATACGGTCTCCGACAGGGATTAAATATACACCCGGCACAACTTTAAGCGAAGATACCCGTACAATGTTACGGTAGTGCGGCAAGAACAAAAGGACTTTGTTTCCTCTATGTGCAGCAAATTGCTGACACAAAGCTCCCACCACGTCCGCCAATCCTCCTGTCTTGCAAAACGGAAAAGCTTCACTAGCCGCTAAAACGATATTCATAGGTTAATTTTCCTCCTTCGGATTATTATCCTCAGCTAACTTCTCTTTTTCTTCCGGCTCATCCGCCTTCGGAACAGATGCCGTAGCGGATTCTTGCACTGCCGGCATATTTTCTTGTCTTGATGTCGGCGTCTCTGTAAAAAAATCGCCGCGGTTGTAACTATTGCGTTTAAAAAACGGATCTACTTCCGTTCCAAGGGCCTGCAAACGTTCCTCCGGATCTAATTCCTCCAACGGAATGATAGCCGGCTCACTCAACGGTGGCAAGGCCTCTCCAAACGGCAAATCCTCTTGTTTTTCGTGCAAGTTTTTGGCAGCAAAAACTTGTAAATCAGGTAATTCGGCTAACTTATTAAGCCCGAACATCCGTAAAAACTCATCTGTGGTACCGTATACCATCGGACGTCCAACTGTGTCTTTTTTACCTACCACACGCACCAAAGAACGTTCCAGCAATCGTTCCAACGGACCAGCCACATCTACGCCGCGGATGGCTTCCATCTCTGCGCGGGTAATGGGTTGTTTGTAGGCAATAATAGCCAGCGTTTCCAAGGCCGCATTAGAAAGTTTGGTGGTCATCTTTTCGTTATATAATTTACGGACCCAACGGCCATATTCGGGTTTGGTAGCCATTTGAAACCCTCCCCCAATTTCCACAATCTGCACAGCCCGGCCTTGCTCGGCATATTCATCCTGCAGAGTTTGGATGACCTCACGCACTTGTTTTACATTAGTTCCGTCAATCACATCAGCCAACCGGCTGGGTTTAACGGGACGATCGGTGATAAATAACAAAGTTTCTACTATTTTTTTAACATCATCTGTTTGGATAAGTTCCGCCATCTCCTGCGAAGAATCTCCCGGAGCTTGAACCGGTTGGGCAGAAAGTTTATCTTGCCCGTCCGAAGGTTCTTGCGTCACGCCAGACGGGGTTTGCTGTGGGGTTAAATTTTGTTCTTCTGCGCTCATACGTCCTCCGATTATGCGGCGGCCTCGTTGCCGTGCATCAAGGTTTTAAAATCTCTATCTTTATTTTCGGGATTTAAGTAAATACGAATTTGCCCTTCCTTTTCATCTTGCCGGGCAAGCAACTTTTTGATTTTAATAAGTTCCAATAATGCCATGAAGCAGGTAATAATACCGCGCTTTTTGGTTTCACCCACAAAAATATCGTCTAACAACACCCACGTACGATGGGCCAACATATCCACGACTTTTTGCATTTTTACTTCAATTGGAAATTCTTCTATTTTTAACAGTTCAATACGTTTGCGTTCATCCAACCGCTCAAAAGCACGTTTTACCGCCGCCAACAAATCAAACATCTGTACGTTAACAATCTTCTCCCCGTTATCAAAGATGGGAGCAGAACGATAGAATTTATCTTTATTTTCTTCCAATTTCTGATTTAGATACTGGCTGGCTTCTTTATATTTTTGATATTCCACCAATTTGGCAATCAGTTCTTTGGCGGGATCCGGCCCTTCATTCTCGGAAGTAGGGGCCTGACTGGGCAACAATGTTTTTGCCTTTATCTGCATTAATGTGCTGGCCATAACCAAAAATTCGCCGGCTACTTCCAAATTTAATTCCTTCATTACATTTAAATAATCCAAATACTGCTTGGTGATCTCTGCAATGTTAATATCACAGACATCCAAATTGTCTTTTTTAAT
>CACYBL010000035.1 GCA_902772695.1 uncultured Elusimicrobium sp. | reverse complement strand
TCAAAACTAAACCCGATGAAAGCTTTTTCTTTAACGGTTAGCTCTTGCATAAATTGTGTATGCAATGCTCCCACATTTTGGTTGATATTTGTGCCGTTTGGTTTGGCCGCCGTCACCGTTACATTCATACCAAGTCCGGCGAACACATGCGCTGCTACTTTGTAGCTAGCTCCGTTGGCACAATCAAGTACTACTTTGGTACCCTTTAGCAAAGAAGCGTCTACCGTGGACATTAAAAAATCTTCGTATTTTTTAATTAGAATTTCATCTTGCTTGAAGGTCCCCGTTGGAGATGGAATTTCTGCCAAACTTTCAATATCATGTTCTATGGCATTCTCCAATTCTTCGGGTAGTTTGGTACCCGTATTGGTGAAAAATTTAATACCATTAAATTCCGCCGGATTGTGGCTGGCGGAAATTACCACTCCGCACAAACTATTTGTTTGTTTAACTAAATACGCTACAGCCGGAGTAGGAGCAATACCAACGCTAATTACGTTGGCTCCACTGGCACGAATACCTTTTTCCAACGCTGCCAAAATAGATGGCCCGGATGCGCGTGAATCTTGGGCCACGATTACTTGAGGGAGCAAATGTGTATGCTTATTACGCGCTTGTAATTGACGCAAGGCGGCATATCCTAATTTTTCAATAAAATCATCTACCAACGGGAATTGTCCGGCAACAGCACGGACGCCATCCGTTCCAAAATATTTTCCCATCTTAAAACTTCCTTTTGTTAGTCAAAGAAACAACTTCTGACCAACTTAGATACCCACTACTCACCGCATTATTCAAACAGTTCCGCTTGTTTTGCCTCCGGCAAGACTGCTTTCGGCGCCTTCGGTTCCTGTTTGACGGGGTCTGCGGTACTGGACTGTGCCGGCTCTTCCGGCACGGCGGGTTTTAAGCCCAGGATTTCATCTATCTCACTGGCTTGCACCACTTCTTTTTCCAACAAAGTGGCCACTAACTTATCAAATGCCGGACGATGCTGAACAATAATATCTTTAGCACGGGCATAAGATGTTTTAATCAAATGTAAGATTTCTTCGTCAACTGCACGGGCGAGTTCATCAGACAACGTGGTATGGCGCGACAAATCACGCCCTAAAAACACTTCGCTATCTTCCCCGTTGGGCAGTGCTATGGGCCCTAACCGTTCACTCATACCGAGTTCCATTACCATTTTACGGGCATAGGCCATGGTTTTATTTAAATCGTCACTTGCACCGGAAGTAATCTCACCAAATACAATTTCTTCCGCGGCACGACCGGCAAGCAAAATGCACAATTTATCCAACAATTCGGATTTGCTCGTTAAAAACTTATCCTCCAACGGTAGTTGTAACGTATATCCTAAGGCTTGTCCGCGAGGGATAATCGTTACTTTGTGAACCGGATCCGAGTGATTTGTTAATCGGGCGACCACTGTATGTCCGGACTCATGCGCCGCAATAACATGTTGCTCATGTTTGGAGATAATACGGCTTTTCTTCTGCGGACCGGCCAGTACGCGCTCCACCGCTTCATCCAAATCAGACCGATCTACCGCTTCCTTGTCTGAACGAGCCGCTAAAATAGCAGCCTCGTTAATGACATTGGCCAAATCAGCTCCCACAAAGCCAGGGGTTCCTTTAGCCACTTGTTTCAAGTCCACTTCCGCACCGAGTTTAACTTTTTTGGCATGTACTTTTAATATTTCTTCGCGCCCTTTCAAATCCGGCGCGGGTACCGAAATGTGCCGGTCAAAACGTCCGGGACGGATAAGGGCCGGATCCAACACATCAGGGCGATTGGTGGAAGCCATTAAGATAATACCCTGTTTACTTTCAAATCCGTCCAATTCAATGAGCAACTGATTAAGCGTTTGTTCACGTTCATCATGTCCTCCGCCAATACCGGCAAAACGTCGGCGTCCGACAGCATCCAATTCGTCAATAAAAATAATGGCCGGAGAATTTTTCTTGGCTTGGTCAAACAAATCGCGTACACGCGCCGCGCCCACTCCCACAAACATCTCCACAAACTCCGAAGCTGACGCCGAGAAAAAGGATACCCCGGCCTCTCCGGCTACGGCTTTAGCTAATAAAGTTTTCCCCGTACCGGGAGCACCGTAAAGTAAAACCCCTTTAGGTAATTTGCCACCCAATTTTTGAAATTTTTTAGGATTTTTAAGAAACTTAATCACATCTTCCAGTTCTTCTTTGGCTTCATCACATCCCGCAACATCCTTAAAGGTAACCGTTTGTTGGGACGGGTCCTGCATTTTAGCCCTAGAACGGGCGAAATTCATGGCACTTTTACCGTCACTGCGTTGCGGACGGATAAAAATAAACCACCATAAACCGATCAAAAGAACTATCCATAATACATTAAACAAGATATTGCCGATCCAACTGCGGTCTTGCTCGGCCTTGAATTTAACTTTGGCAGCTGTTAATTCTTGCACTAAATTAGGGTCTTCCATGCGTACCGTTTTGAACGGCACGAATTCCCCTTGTTCATTCTTATATGCTCCCGTAATTACACCGGGAGCTACTGTTAAATTTGCCACTTCCGCCGTGGACACTTTCTGTTTAAAATCCGAATAATCCAGAGTCGTTTCCTTCACTCCGGACTTGTTGAATAGAAGCAATGCCAGCAAAAAAACTCCTATCCACATGGCAATTTGTCTTATAGAAATCCCCTGAAAAGAACGCTGTTTTTTATTCTTCATTGTTTTTTAAATACTCCGATATAGGGTAAATTGCGATACAGTTCGTTATAGTCCAAACCATACCCAATAACAAATTCATTTTCAATAGAGAAGCCGACGTATTTGGGAGTTACATTTACCTTGCGATTGGCAGGTTTGTCCAATAAACAACAAATTTCAATACTGGCGGCCCCACGGTCCTTTAGATGATTCATTAAGTAATCTAATGTAAGGCCCGTATCTACGATATCCTCCACAATAATTACATGCCGTCCTTGGATACTCTCGCGCAAATCCAACATAGTACGTACTTGTCCGGTACTTCCAGTACCTGAATAAGAAGACAAGCACATGAAATCCAATGTACAATCGACGCTAATGTTTTTAATTAAATCGGCATAGAAAAGAACACACCCACGCAAAATTCCTACGAACAAAGGTTTCTTTCCCCGGTAATCGGCGGATATCTGGCGGCCCAACTCGTGCACGCGCGTTGCCAGTTGCTCTTCCGAAAAAAGAATGCGTTCTAAAAATTGTGTTTCAGGCATAGGCCCTCCCAAAGAAAATATACCTATAGGATATCTTTTTTTAGTTGGAAAATAAAGTAGTCTTGAAGGGCCTACCCTCTAAATAGGTCTTTTGCTCCTTGTTTCTCCCCTATTTTCCATTTATACTAATGATATGAATAAACTTTTTTTACTATTCTTATTAAATCTTCTTATCCTCCCGGCGTACGGTGTTCCAACCAGTATGCACAGGCAGGATTGGTCCAAATATATATCCGAGCGGAGCCATCCTTCTTCTCAAGCTAAGGAGGCTTTAGCCAAACAAGTATTCCCCTCGTTCAAATCGTATCCTTGGGATTTCTTTCTGCAACAAAACAGCCAATTGCAACAACAAGCCCAAAGCAGAAGGGATCAAGAAATCCGAGAGACACATTTTATTTATGATAACGACTGTACGCTATTTAACAAAATGATAGGAGAAATGCATTGGGGAAGGTTTCGCCCTGATTACATGCAGGCTATTCAAAAAACCAAATATATTTATCTCTCAGACGCTTCTGCTCACGGAACTCAAACAATTCCCGCAGAGGTAAGCCGGATTTTACAGGTAGCCCGCCAGGTCAATCCTAATGCACGTATTTTGCTGGCCACAGAATTTGCCGCACGTACCCAATCGGATCAAATTCCCTTGCATATTGCCGGAGAAAAGGATCTTCCCTTTAGGATCGTCGGGCCCAACTACCAGCAGCTTCTTCTTGAGTGCGATCGCTTAAACATTGATATCTTAGGTCTAGATGACGAGCTACTTTCAGAAAGTATGCCAGTAAAAGACAACAAAACCGCCCAACCGTACAACTATGATCAAATAAAAATCAAACTCGGAGATACTTACGTATTTGCCCCTCTTTCTTCCCAAAAGGTGCAACAAGTTCTTACCAAATATGACGACCATGCTCTTGAATATGTAAAAGCCATACAAAATTATCAAGGAGAGAAAGAAACTTTACAAACTTTACAAGAGAATCCCCAAAGCATGGCACAAGAACTTGGGATGAGTGTTGCCCAAATCAAAGATTTTATATCCCTTTATGAAAATTCTCTAGAAGACGGGAAAGAACAAGTGGAAAAGATCCAACGCTTCTTCCACTACATTCTGCGCGATTTTCTGTACCGTTCCACCTGGGGCGTAGCCAAGAGAAACGAACAATGGACCCGGTATATTCAGGCGCTTGACCCGTTTTACGACATTATTGTTGTTTATGCCGGGAGTGCACATCTAGATAATAATGTATATCAAGAGACCAGTGTTCTACCCAAAATCATTCACCGGCCTTATGTATTATTGAATTTATATACAGCAGAACAACTCTCGGAATTTGACCAAAACTTTTATGCCAAATGCGAGCAAATTCAAGAAGAAGAACAAGCATCCGTTGTGATAAACGAGGGCCCTCTTCGGTCGGATGTAGAACAAAGCATAGCAGAAAAAGCGCATCTGAATGCAGAGAACGAATTAATACCTCCGCCGGGGGCTAATACGGAAGGATTTTTCTTCATCCGCCAATCCTATAATCCCGATTTATCAGAGGATGAAATCATTACACTCAGGCAATTTAATCCCAAACGAGGTGCCCCGGGAGATGAATGGGACGTGCCTTGCGTACAATTTGATGTATTTCTGCAACAAAACACCAATAACAATGACTAAAAACAGGGGGCCTATTTAAAAATAGGCCCTTTTGCTCTTGATTTTTTTTCCAAACAGGTTACCCTATTCTCCATGAAGAATGGCTGTTTGCCCGATGCAACAGGATTTACCTTAAAACCAGGCATAAAATTCCCATACAAATTAATAAAACCGTTTTATCAAAAACAAGTAGGACCATTCAAAAATTTAACACAGGCATTGAACAAATTAATCAATCGATCCAACAACAAAAAGATTTTGCCGCTCTCAACTGATTGAAACAAATTAAAAAACCTCGGGTAATTCACCCGAGGTTTTAAATAAAACTTATCTCTTACGCTATCGCCCAAACAATTTATTAATATCTTTAAGTTTCATTTGGGCAACACAGGGACGCCCGTGAGGACAGTGCATACCGTCTTGGCATTTTTTCATATTTTCTATTAATGTTTCCGCTTCCGTGGCGGAAATTTGATCATGGGCTTTGATGGCCTTTTTACACGCCAGCATAGCCACCATTTTACGTTTGAGAGTTTCTGTAGATTTAGAAGGGTCTCCCACCAACTGTGCCAAAGATACGATAAATTCTTTCAGTTCGTCCTCTTGAAAACGGATCATATGAGGGCGGGTATGTACCAATATAGTACGGGCCGAAAAAGAAGTAATTTCGAATCCTGCGGTTTTAAGCCAGGCAGCCCATGACAAAAGCGTCTGGGCATTGGAAGGGGGCAAATCCACGTGCAATGGAAACAATAATTTTTGCACAGTGACTTTACGTTTATCGAATGCCTCTAAATACTGTTCAAACAAAACT
>CACYBL010000034.1 GCA_902772695.1 uncultured Elusimicrobium sp. | reverse complement strand
TGTGGGGAGCCAGATCAAAAGTGTTAAGTTTTTCTTCCGCTAGTTTAATGGCATTCATTTCGGCATGATTATGACTGCACATATTTCGTACCACCGAATTTGATGCCTTAGCTATTAGGGTTCCTTTTTCATCATAAATAGCAGCCAAAAAAGGGCCGGAGCCATTGGCGATATGTTCTTTTAATTCTTCCTGAAGAGCCAGTATAATCCGCTTGGCTTGTTGGACTTTTTGAGGTTGTATGGGTTCATTGGCAATAATTGTAGTTTCTTTCATAAATTGTCTCCTAACGGCGGATATCCGTAACTATTATACTAAAACTGGGCTTGTAACGGCCCATCTTCTAACTTGCTATAATGTATTATCTTATCGGAGAGAGGAATTAAACTATGGCTTCATTTTCGTTTCGCCCGCAAGGGGTTTGTTCACAAGAAATTTTATTTGAGTTAGATGCACAAGGGAAAATACATCATGTGCAGTTTTTAGGTGGTTGCCCGGGGAACTTAACGGCAATTAGCAAGCTTGTGGAAGGAGCTGATGCACGAGAAGTAGCTACTTTGCTTAAAGGGAATGATTGCGCCGGGAAAGGGACTTCTTGTGCGGATCAATTGGCCCGAGCGCTGGAAAATGCGTTGATTAAATAATTTTTATTCCGTATAAAATCCCTACTCCGGTAGGGATTTTTTGTGGCCAAATTCGTCCAATGGTAAATTCTATTTGATGGTGCCGGCTGTTTCCCGAAGGTCGTTTTCGCAAATAATAGAGTCGTTAATAGAAACTTAGAATAGATAAATATTTGACAAATAAATTATTTATTAGTAAACTATTTATATGGAAACTATTAAATTAAACCCCGAATATTATGCCATAGATCCTTCTAAAGGCAGAAAATATGAGAGCATTGCTTACATGTTGGCGCTGGTGTATAAAGCGCTTCAGACGCGAGTGGAATGTTATTTACGCCCGTATGACTTATCTACCGCACATTTTAATTTGTTGCTTTTGGCTGCTTACTTAAATGATGGGAAAGGGATTAGCCAAGTGGAAATCTCTAAACACCTTATTGTGTCGGCCAGTAATATTACTAAATTGGTAGAAAAATCCGTTCATATGAGTTGGCTTACACGTAAAACAAATCCGAGGAATCGTCGGGAAAATATTATTTGTATTACAAAAAAAGGTCAAATGCTTATTGATAAGATATGGCCAGAGTATGATCGATTGGTTCGTGGGTTAACGGAAAAAATTCCGGTAAAGGATCGCTTCCCGATAGAACGCATTTTGAGAAATTGGTTTATACAGTTACAGGAGGGGAAATAATATGTTATCTTTGCTTAAAACTTTTTTTAACCGTTCGTTTTTTGCTTTATTTTGTACGCAGTATTTAGGTGCATTTAACGATAACTTTTTTCGCACAGCTATGGCCACATTTATTACTTATAAAGTAACCAGTATGTCGGCGGGGAGCAAGTCGGTGATTGTTGCCCTGGCGGTTGCTTTGTTTACAGCACCTTATTTTCTGTTTTCTGCGCTAGCCGGAGAATTGGCTGATAAATTTCGTAAGGATGTTCTTGTCAAAGCAACGAAAGTGTTGGAAGTAGTTATTGTATTGTTGGCCGGAGTAGGTTTTTTAACAGCCAATGTGCCGCTTTTATTAGGTGTATTGTTTTTGATGGGAACGCAATCCGCTTTCTTCGGACCGGTCAAATATAGTATTTTGCCGGATATTTTAGATAAAAATCATTTGATTGCCGGTAACGGTATTATTGAAGCTGGTACATATGGGGCCATTTTGCAGGGGACTGTTTTTGGGGTATTGGTTATTACCGTCACAAAAATCTCGTTGTTGGGACATTCATTTAGCGTAACGGATAAATTTTTGCCCGGTGTTATTTTGGCCGTTGCGATTTTAGGGTTGTTGACCAGTTTATTTATTCCGGCTCAAAAACCAGCCAACCCGGCGTTAAAAATAGATAAAAATTTTATCCGGAGTGCATGGAAGAATATGGTTTTTGCTAAGCAAAATCATGATATCTTCCTATGTATTTTGGGTATTTCGTGGTTTTGGTTGTTGGGGAGTTCGTTAATTGCGCAGATGCCGTCTTTTGCCCAACAAGTGTTAAACGGTAAGGAAAACTTATTTATGTTTTTGCTCACCCTTTTTTCATGTGGTATTGGACTCGGATCAGTATTGTGCCAATTTTTAGTTAAAGGGGAAATCACTAGCAAATATGTGCCTGTCAGTGCTCTTCTCATGACGGTGTTTTTGGCCGATTTGGCCTGTGCTGCGTCGGGCTATGTGCAGCCGGCCCTACCCGTAGGTTACAGAGAATTCTTACTGACATTCGCAGGGAAACGTATCACACTGGATTTGTTGGGCTTTGCGGTTTGCGGAGGATTGTATGTGGTACCGCTTAATGCTATGTTGCAATCTTTAGCCACAGAGGATACTCGCTCGCGAGTGATTGCTACAAATAATATTATTAATTCTCTTTTTATGGCAATAGGTAGTGGGGCTTGTGCCCTTTTGTTAGCGATGCACTTTACCATCCCGGCAGTTTTTACAGTAATTGCCTTTGTAAATGCGTTAGCCGCTATCTATATTTGCGGATTACTGCCTCATCACATTATTCGCATGATTATGGTGCGCGTGCTTAATTTTGTATATGGAGTAAAAGTAAATGGATTAGAACATTGGAAAAACTTGCAAGGCAATGTGCTCATTATTGCCAATCATACCTCATTCCTAGACGCAGTTTTATTATGGGTTTATATTCCGGGGAATTTACATTTTGCCATTGACACATATGTCAGTCAAAAATGGTGGGTGCGTCCCTTTTTGCATTTGGTGAAGTATTTCCCCATTGATCCTACCAATCCCATGGCTGTTAAATCCATTATCGAAGAAGTGAAATCGGGTAAGCGGGTGGTTATTTTCCCGGAAGGACGCATTACAACGACCGGGGGGCTGATGAAAATTTATCCCGGCCCGGCCATGATTGCCGATAAGAGTAATGCACAACTCTTGCCGATATATTTGGAAGGCAGCCAATATTCGCTATTCTCCCGTTTCGGCACGCAGTTAAAGACGCGTCCGCAAAGTAAAATTACCATTACCATTCAGGCACCGAAAATCTTAAAAATTGATGAAAATGTAAGAGGCAAGGCGCGCCGGTTGGCAGCGGCCCGCGGGCTGTATGATATTATGGTCAATATGAAATACGAAGCGGGTAATGCGGAAGAAACCTTATTTGATTCACTTCTTGATGCATATGAACTCGTAGGACGAAGACGTCGGATAATTAATGATGCTACGCATCACCCTTTGAATTTCGGGCAGTTTTTGACAGCAGTTTTTGTACTTGGTAAACAAATCCGGAAGTATCAAAACCAGGGGGAAATGGCGGGATTTCTACTGCCGAATATGACGGCTAGTGTGGTGACATTCTTTGGAATGCGTGCATTTAATGTTACGCCGTGCATGCTTAACTTTTCTACTGGGGCAAAAAACATGCTGGCTTGCTGCCGTGCTGCCAAAATCTCCACGGTGTTTACTTCTAAAGCATTTCTGGAACAAAGTGGACTGTTAGAGACGGCTGTTGCATTCAAGCAAGCAGGACTCAAACTGGTATATTTGGAAGATTTGAAAAAGAAAATTACTCTTTGGGATAAATTAATTGGTTTTTCCGCTTCCTATTTCCCACGCCGTTACTATAAATGGATACGCGGTAAAGTGTCTTCTAAAGATCCAGCGGTAATACTTTTTACATCCGGTAGTGAGGGAACTCCCAAAGGGGTAGTGTTGACTCATGAGAACTTGCAAGCCAACTTGTTGCAAGTACGCAGTGTATTGGATTTTGGGATTAAAGACCGCGTGTTTAATGCAATGCCGATTTTTCATTCCTTTGGTCTAACCGGAGGTACGTTGTTGCCGTTATTGTCCGGAGTACCGGTTTTTTTCTATCCTTCTCCATTGCACTACCGTATTGTGCCGGAACTCATTTATGATAGCAATGCTACCTTAATTTTCGGTACGGATACGTTCTTTAACGGCTATGCAAAGATGGCACATCCATACGATTTTTATTCAGTGCGCTTGGCTGTAGTCGGAGCGGAAAAATTGAAAGAGGAAACTATCCGCAAATACTATGACCAATTTGGCCTGCGTATTATGGAAGGATATGGGGCCACGGAGACTTCTCCTGTTATCGCTGTTAATACGCCTATGTATTTCAAACGGGGCAGTGTGGGGCGTTTTATGCCGGGCATTGAGTATAAGTTAGAACGAGTTCCCGGAGTGGAAGAAGGCGGTAAATTGTTAGTAAAAGGGCGTAATATTATGGCGGGATATCTGCGTGAGAGCAACCCGGGCGTGTTAGAAGCTCCCCAAGACGGGTGGTACGATACCGGTGATATTGTGCGCGTGGATGAGGATGGATTCGTGTTTATCTTGGGCCGTGCCAAACGTTTTGCTAAAATTGCGGGCGAGATGATTTCTTTAACGGCGGTGGAAACGGAAATCAATGCGCTCTGGCCTAACAAAATGCACGCGGTGGTCAATATCCCCGATGAGAAAAAAGGGGAACAATTGGTATTGTTTACAACGGAACCGACCGCTGAACGCGGGGCACTCATTACGGCTTTTAAAGAGAAAGGGCTTAGTGAACTGGCCGTACCCAAAACGATTCGTATAGTGGAGGAAATTCCGCTCATGGGTACGGGCAAAGTAGATTACGTAAAACTTAAAGAAATGGCTCAGCAAAACTAGGAGATATAGGTGATAAAAGTGAACGTGATATGGATGTGTTTGGTCGGATTGGTTTATGTGAGCGGATTGTTTTTGTTCCAAAACAATTTATTGTTTTTTCCCGATAGGAAATATGTGCCACCGCATCAAGCACAAGCAGAAATGTTTCAAGAAATTTCTCTGACAGCCAAAGACGGAAATCCGATTCGCCTTTGGTATGCTCAAGGAGATAAAACTAAACCGGCCGTGCTTTTTCTGCACGGTAATGCCGGGCAAATCGCCACGTTCGCCGAGCAGTTGCAAGTGATTACGCAGGCTGGATATGGGGTACTTGCGATGGAGTACCGCAGTTTCGCTGAAGTGCCTGGAAAAATTCGACAAGATGTGATTTTTTCCGACGCGGCAGAGTCTTTTGATTTTCTAAGAGAGGAAGGTTATCCCAAGATTGTAGTATACGGTTATTCGTTTGGCGCGGCGATGGCGGCGGGGCTGACTTCGCTGCGAGAAGCGGATGCTTTGATCTTAACGGCGCCTTTTTATTCCCTGAAACGGGAAGTGGGTGATAAACCTGTACCATTTGCCAAACAGGTGTTGCGTGATGAATATCCATCGTATCGATATGTGGGAAAATTTACAAAACCGCTACTTATCATTACCAGCAAAAAAGATCGGCTGATTTCCTGGAAACATGCACAAGATTTATTTAACCTCTCGCCATCTACGCAAAAAGAAATTTTTGTGTTGGATAAGCCAAACCATAATTCTCTTTATTATAGTGGAGCTAACTTGCCGTATATATTGGAATTTTTAAAGAAGTTTGATGCGTCGCTAAAATAAAAAATTCTAGTTTCGTTTTTTGCGCCCAAAATACCAACAAAACAACCCGCACGCTACAATAGTACCCAGTGTGTCCATCAGCATGTCTTTTTTGGTATCCC
The DNA here is from genome assembly GCA_902772695.1 of uncultured Elusimicrobium sp. Lineage (GTDB taxonomy): Bacteria > Elusimicrobiota > Elusimicrobia > Elusimicrobiales > Elusimicrobiaceae > Avelusimicrobium. The sequence goes on along the minus strand of CACYBL010000034.1, from coordinate 5,115 downwards.
AAATGTCGCCCTGCGACCCTAAGAAAGCAAGCCCGGCCGAGCCGCCATCAATCTCGGCATACGTCCATTCCACCAATTCCCAAAAATTAAGCACCGCAAGGGTGCTATTTTAATTACACGGAAGGGGAGGGATTCGAACCCTCGATACAGTTGCCCGTATATCAGTTTTCAAGACTGACGCCTTAAACCACTCGGCCACCCTTCCCAAACCTTCACTCCATTTATAGCTAACTGTTAGCCACAAATAATAAAGCGATATAGTCTATTATAACAGATTTCGCACGCCGGGGATTTGTTTTTTATAAAGTCTAAATTAGTATAATAACTACAAGAGGTATTTCATGACAGCATCTGCAAAACCGGCTATCGTTTATCGCTTTCAAGAGGGTGTGTATATTAATTTAACAAACCGTTGCCCTAATTTGTGTGTTTTTTGTATTAAAACGAAATGGCAAATGGATTTTCACGGTAATAATTTGAATTTGTCCGCCGGTGAACCCTCCGCGACGGAAGTGATAGCTGCCCTGGAAAAGGAACTTGCCAAGGCGCCTTTTAAGGAAGTGGTTTTTTGCGGATATGGTGAGCCGACCATGCGGCTGGATGAACTCCTTTTTGTGGCGCAAACATTAAAAGGGTGGCGGGCACAGGCCAAGTATCCGCCTTTTTCTATTCGGCTCAATACAAACGGATTAGGAAATTTAATTCATCACAGAAATATTGTTCCGGCGTTGGCGGCTGTTATAGATGAGGTAAGCATCAGTTTGAATGCTCAAGATGCGAACACCTGGCGTAAATTGGTCCGTCCGGCTTCTGGGTATGAAGATGGCTATAGCGGGGTGGTGGAATTTATTCGCTTATGTGTACAAGCGGGTTTTAAGCGAGTTGTGGCCAGTTGTGTGGATAAAACCGGGGCTAATCCGGAGGATGTAAAAAAAGTCGCCCAATCTTTGGGGGCACAATTTTATTTGAGGAGTTTTTTAGATGCCCAAAATTAAACGTCCCGGTGCATTTTTTGCTTTCTTTCTCCTCTTAATTGCAGTTGTACTCCTATGCTTCTTTGTGTCGGCATCGGATTATTATGATTATATGTCCGGTGTTATAGAAAATACTTCTTCCATCGCTCCGTTAAGTAAAGAGAGTTTGCATGCCCGGCTTAAAAAGCCCCTTCCTGTTTACGATACCGAAGTTAAGTACCGCAAATTTTACCTGACGGCGCCCGGAGCTCAAAAAGTAGAATTGGTGGCCGATTTTAACCGCTGGGGGAAAGACCCTATCGTACTTAAAGCATACCGCAAAGGATATTTTGATACTTCGGTCGCGCTTACGGCAGGGGAATATAAATACGTATTTGTAGTAGACGGACAAGATGTGTTAGATCCCATGAATAAGGATCGGCGTGTGATTGATGGGCGCGAAGTTTGTATTAAAACGGTGAAATAATGAAAAACGGCATGATTACTTCTTCCTCCCGGGAACAAACTTTGGCATTAGCGGCACAATTTGCTCACAGATTGAAAGGTGGGGAAATTGTTTTCCTGCGTGGCCCGATCGGGGCCGGCAAAACGGTTTTTGTAAAAGGGATTGCACAATCCTTAGGAGTAAAAGGCTCACCGACCAGCGCAAGTTTTAGTTTGCTTAAAGCGTACCGAAATAAGCAGTATTGTTTGTTTCACATAGATCTATTCCGCTTGGAAGAAGGCGAAGTGTTCAACTTGGGGTTTGAGGAAATGCTGGAAGATGAAAAAGCCATCATTTTGGCTGAATGGCCGGACCCCGTTGCTCGTATGTTGCCGCAAGATCGGTTAGAGATGAATTTTGTGCTGAAAGAAGGAAACGAGCGGGAAATATATCTTTCCTCATATGGGCGCGTATCGGATGCTCTGTTGGAGTATTTATGCAAAACGGTAAAGAAGTAATTTTGGCTTTAGATACATCGGCTTCACCTCTTTTGGTTGGGGTACATGCTGATGGCACGCGTGTATCGCGTCGCCGGAAAGGAATTAAGCAAGAACGGCTTTTATTCCCGGTAATTAACGAGGTTTTGCGGGCGTCCGGGTCTACGTTGAAAGAAGTTAAAAAAATCTGTATCGTGCGCGGCCCGGGGCGTTTTACGGGGATACGTATCGCACTAACTTTTGCTTCCATGATGCAATATTTAAATCATGCACAAGTTTACGGAGCTACCTTGTTCGAAATTTTACGCCGTCAAGTGGAGCATTCGGTTGCGTATCGGCGTTTTAAGGAAAAAAATTCTCAAGGAGCATTAGCTGTAGTGTTGCATGCTTTTAGGGAAGAGTATTTTCTGCAGATTTTTGATAAAGAGTCTTCGGGGCCGTTGTGGCTTTCGCGTGAAGAATTACTAGATCGTTTGATACACTATGACAAACCACTTCTGTTGGCTGGAAGCGACAAAAACGGCGAAAGTTTAGCCGCTTTGACGGAGAATCAATATCCGTTAGCAGCGGACAAGGATTGTCGTGTCCGTCCTGAAACATTGTTAGCATTAGCTCAGGATGATTCTTGCAAGCAAAATGCGTTGGAACCTCTTTACTTGAAGCCGGCCCGTTTTGAATTGGTAATTCCCCAATGATTTATCGTCCGGCTACTTTTTCCGATTGTGCATCTTTGGCCGCCATTGAACAGAGGCAGCCGCGTTGTGCTCAATGGGGGGAAGCCGGCTGGCGTAGTGAGATGGAAGTTCCTGCTGCTTATATTTTGTGTGCACAAGAGCAATCGGTAGTGGCTGGATTTGTTGCTTTGCGATTGGCGGAAGAAGTGTGTGAAATTGTAAATGTAGGTGTATTACCCGAGTATAGCCGTCGGGGGATAGCCAGCCAACTTTTAAAGCAAGCGCTTTTGTGGGTGCGTGAACACGGGGGGCGGCAAGTTACGTTGGAAGTAGGAGCGGAAAATATACCTGCCGTGTGTTTGTATAAAAAAATTGGATTTGTTATGATGGGAAAACGTAAAAAATTTTATCAAGGGCGGGAAGACGCGTTAGTTATGGGGCAGAATGTATGAAGAAGATTTGGTTAAGCATATGTTTGCTGGGTTGTATGCCTTCTTTTGGATTAGAAATTAGTCCGCAGGGTGCGCAGGAAGCTCAATTATTCAATACATTTTTAGAAGCTGTTTATATTCATCAAAATGATCCCGCCCGCGCTTTTGAAACGTTAAAAAAAGCGTTAGCCTTACAACCGGAGTCCAAATACGTTCAACAGTTATTAGTTTCGGCGGCCGTCGCCATGGAGAAGCCGGAATTGGCTGATCCGTATGTCGGTTTTATTTCTCAAGAAGAAAATGACGCCGAAGCTTGGAGCATTTATGCGGCTTATCAAACACAGAAAAACAATCCGCAAGAAGCACTAAAAGCATATGAAAAAGCTTTGGAAAAAAACCCGGAAGATACAGATTTACTCTATCGTTATTTGTTGATATTGTCGGTTACGGATATAGATAAAGCGATTAGTGTGCTGGATAAATTTGCCCAAACCCAGCCACAAGCCGCAGCCCAGGCCTACACCCAGATAGGTCGTTTGTATGCCAGACAGCGGAAATGGGAAACAGCCCTTGCTTATTTAGATCGGGCCATTCAGGCCGATCCGGAGGATCCTTCCCCCCGATTAACTAAAGGCGAGATTTATGAAGAAACTTCACAATATTTTCTCATGTTACATGAATTTGAAGAATTAGAGAAAATGGGGTATGGTAATGCCGGCAGTTATTCACGTATGGCGGCTGTTTTTTTGTTGGTCAAAGATATACCAAAAGCCAAAGAATATTTTTTAAAAGCTAAACAGCAAGACCCGGCTGATGATGCTTCCAATTATTTCCTTTCGCTTTTATCGGAAGAACAGAAGGATTATCCTCAAGCCATTGCTTACCTTCAGGCGGCGGCCAGTTATCCTACCAAAGCCGCTTGGTGGCTACAGGTCAGCTTTTTGCAACAAAAGCAGAATCAAGCGCAGGAAAGTTTACGCACCTTGGAAGAAGCATATAAACGATTTGACGGTAATGTGGAAATCGGATTTTTTTACGGGCTATCGCTTAATGACAGTAAACAATACAAAAAGGCAGCCCGTGTATTTGAAAAAGTGTTGCAAACTAATCCGGATTATACGGAAGCACGTTTGCATTATGCGTATGCGTTGGAAAGTTTGAAGAAATATAAAGAAATGGAATCGCAAATTCAAGCCGTGTTGGCTTCGCAGCCCCAAAATGCTCCGGCTCTTAATTTGCTGGCCTACAGTTTAGCCCAACGGGATATACGGCTGGAGGAAGCACAAGAATACGCTACCCGCGCATTAGCGGTATCTCCTCAGGATATTTCGTTTATAGATACGATGGGCTGGGTGTATATCAAGCAAAATAAATTGGACGAAGCCGAAAAAATTTTCGCTATGTTATCAGATCAAACGGTCGCACAATATCCTGAAATTACTTATCATGTGGGAGTCCTTCGCTTTAAACAAGGCCGCCGTTCGGAAGCACTGGAATATCTGAAACGGGCTATGAAAGGTTGGCCGGCGGCTGAGCAACTATACAAAAAACTAATGCGCGAGAAGTGATAAACCGTCAGCTACTTTCTTTTGACGATAAAAAATCCCCGGGTTCCCCCGGGGATTTTAGTAAGAATATAATCTGCAGACTATAATCCAAACCCCATACGCTGACGAAACGAGGCGCTGTAATTGTTCGCTGGAAAAAGAGGTTCATTTAACGGTTTCCCGGTAAAAGTTTCTCCTTGATACATACGTGCGGCAGTTTCTAATACGTACGCTTCAACGTCAATAAAGCCGCATAGAATCGCTTCGTCTAAAGAAAGGCCCATCATGCTCTCAATGAGTTCTGGATTTTTTTGCAATTTAATCAAAAGGTTTAATATGGAATTATTTTCCTGAGTAGCACGAGCGATGGATTGTCCCAACGGATCAAAATATTGCCCTTTCCCTACGTAATATTTAGCTGCTATTTTCCCCTCACTTATTTGCTGAACAAGCTGCTCTTGTTGCCGAATTATCGCTCGTCTTTGTTCCGGAGAATATTTGGATGCTGTTACCTCGCGAGCTTTTTGAGTAACTTGTTTGGTTACTTCGCTAGTCAAATTGGGTGTGG
>CACYBL010000033.1 GCA_902772695.1 uncultured Elusimicrobium sp. | reverse complement strand
ACAAAAATTTTATAGCCATATTTGGACGGATCTTGCGATACACCGAACACAACGAGCGTCTTATCTTTGTACATGCATTAAGCCTGTGGCATTTGGCCAAATCCGCCCATGGCTTGTGCGGCCATCGTTTGGCTGTCACGAACAGCTTTGTTAAAAACTGCTTTAATATCCTCAGCCAATTCCGCTTCGGAAAAGTTTTTAGCCAATCCATCCACCCGGACTTCCTTCACTTCCTGGGAACCGGAAATGGTAATCTCCACCAAATGGCGCGGACTATCCACCTTAATTACCATATTATCCAACCGCTTTTTGATTTCTTCCATTTGGCTTTTCAGTTTCCATAAATCTTTGAGTTGTCCTAATTTATCAAACATAAATTCCTCCTAATGTTAGCTATATTCTATCTTTTATAAATCCAGAGCCGCAAACGCCCGTAAAAAAACTACCGAACATTTTATTTCTTTCCCTTCAAATAACCGCCGGGCAGCATGACCATATGTGGTTAGTTGCGGGCGATATTTTTCTAAAAGGGGCGTCAACCCGGACGAGCCCACCTGATCTGTTTTATAATCTACTACCCAGATGCTACCATCCGCCCGTTGGAAGATAGCATCCATCACTCCACTTTCCACCTCCCCTTGGGATGTAACATAAGAAAAAGGCATCTCGCTGGCCAATAATTGCTCTTGTTTAAGTTGGGCAAACAAGGCCGATTTTGTAAACGGCTCTATCACGGCAAGGGCTTCCTCTTCCCGGGTTGTGAGTCCATGATCAAGTGCCGCTTGTTGAACGGCCTGCCCGACGGAAATATTCGGAACACTCCACAACAGCTCCAGGGCTCTATGGCACACACTCCCCAACTCGGCTCCGGCCTGTTGTTGCGGAGAAAGAGGCCCTTCTTCCACCTGACGGCTTGGAGATAAGCGGCGTTGGGCCGATAAAGTTTCGTAGCGAGTTTTCCGCTTTTGATAAGCTGATTGCCATTGTGTCAATTCTTGAGGTAACAACGGTGAAGAAACGCCTTGAACTTGGCGATATAAAAACTGCTCGGGCGATTGGTAAGAATAATAAGAGACCGGAATCTGAACTTCATCTCCCCCCACGAGTTGACTTTGACCATCCGGCCATAAACCTGCTGCTTCAAAAGCCCGCACTGTCAAATCTCCTCCTTTACGTCCATCCGCTACTAACAAAAGTTGTTCTCGTGCGCGCGTGAGGGCCACATACAAAATACGCACTTCTTCGCAGCGTTCGTGTTTTTTCTGTTCTTCTTCTAAGAAAGCCAAATTTACGTCACAAATTTTACCGATACGCAGCCCATGCATATTGTACTGCCAAGAAAAAATATGCTGTACGGAGGGGACTCCGCTCCCCCCTGTTTCCTTTCTGGATAAATCTACTAAAATGACTACCGGTTTCTCCAACCCTTTAGATTTATGCACCGTCATTACCGTTACAGCGTCCGCCCCCTGCGATCCCAAACTATTTAAGATTTCAGGTGTTTCTTGCCACATATTCTGTAGAGTTGTTATAAACTGCCCCAATGAAATCGGCTTATCTGCCGTAACAGCTCGAGCCAAGGATATGAAACGTGTTAATATCTCCAATGTTTTTTCACCTTCATAAGCCCCGGCACATAATTCAGGCAGGCAAGTGGTGTCCATGATCTCCGCCACTAATTGCTCAACCGGTAATCGGCCAGCTTTTTGAATAAAAGATTTCAATAATGCATATAACCGTTTCAATGCCACATTCGTGGTTTGGGCATAAACCGACAATTCTCCCCGTGAGGCTATTTGGTAGATTTCCTCGTCACTAAATCCTCCCAAAGGGCTACGCAATACTCCTGTTAAAGCGATGGTATCCGCCGGATCTGCTACTACACGCAGAAAATTAATAAAATCGTTGATTTCTTGACGCTTAAAAAAATCTTTCTCGCTATCTGTGTTGAAAGGAATTCCATGACGGCGTAAAGCTTCTGTGTACGGCCCGGCAGTGGTAGCCGCTCGGGAAAGGAGCGCAATATCTTTATAGGTTAGTTTTTCTCCGTTTGCAAGCACGAGTTTTCCTACATTTTCGCGAATCCAGTTCGCAATTTGTTCAGCTTGATTAGCACGGAAGTCGTCTGCTCCCGCCCCTTGCGCAGGAGAAGTAATAAACATCCACCGAACGGAATTGGCCGACGAACTATTGTTCGCAAAAATAGGCTCATAAGCCGGCTGGAAGGCACTTTGCTGTATCATCGCCCGACTACAGACCGCATTGGCCGTTGCTACAATCTGAGGAGTACTACGAAAATTTTGACGTAAGAAACACTTCTCGCCCCCTTGGTTTAAAATGAGTTGGGTAAACAATTCATACGCCGTAATATCTGCTCCGCGGAATCGATAAATGGATTGTTTGGGATCTCCTACTACAAACAGTTTCCCCGGTTCCAACCGAACATCTTGCCAACGCCGAGCTGAAGAAGATTTTTCTTCTGCCAAGAACAAAAGCAATTCCCCTTGTACCGGGTCCGTATCCTGAAATTCATCAATAAAAAGCATGTCAAACTTTTCTTTTAATAAACGCCGGACATATAAATCCTGTTGGATTAAATTACGCGTCTTTACAATTAAATCATCAAAACTCAACACGCCTTCATGAGCATAATCGGAACGAATTTGACGAATTAAATCTTTCACCAACGATAAGGCCTGACAGAAAACTTGTTGTTTTTCCGGTTGAGTTTTAAGCGCAAATTGCACAAGTCCGCGGGCAATTTCAAACGATTGCTCGTCCCATCCTTTAGGCATAGAGGGCACGGCCGCCGGCAACTCTGCGCGGGGGATAGATGTCGGCTTACTGCGCAGAAAGGAAGCCGAACGCTGCAATGAATCGGCTGCCCACGTTAAAGCTTGTTCTAATTTACGCGGAGATGGTTTGCGCGGATCCAAAAACGCCGTAGATAAGGTACGTGCCTGAACCGATTTTTCTTCACAAATAGAAGCTAACATATCTGCATGCGAAAAATAGTCATACTGTTCTATCTGCCCACTACACAGAGTTTGAGAGAAGGTTTTCAACTCGTCTAATGAAATTTCAGATAATACTGCTTTCCACAAGGCAGCCCGTGTGGCCTGCTCGCCCAATTCTTGATCCAAAAAAGAATTCCATCTGACATTGAATAAGCGAGCAGCTTTAACCCCTGCATCAATCTCCGCTTGTGGAGAGAGCCCCGCTTCTAATGGAAACGTTTTCAGAATATCGGCACAGAAACTGTGGATGGTACCTACACTGGCACGGTCCAACCGCGCCAACGCCGATTGCACGCGTGCTAAAATTTCTTCGTTTTTTAAGCGGAATTGAGTGTGTAACCAATGTAAAGAAGATTGTTCCGGTGCAGCCACTCCCTGCTCCTCCTCCCGGATATCCCGAGCTATTTGATGAAAAGCATTTACAAGGCGATTTTTAATTTCCGCAGCCGCTTTTTCCGTAAAAGTTAGCGCAACGATCTTTTCTACCGCCACCCCGTATGCCACTACCGCAACGCAAATACGCCGGATTAGTGCGCTGGTTTTCCCTGTACCGGCCCCGGCTTCCACCACAAAATTGCGTCCAAAACAACTCAACACTTTTTCCCGATCTTCCGCCACATTAGCGTGTTGCATATCGGACCTCCTCTATGTGTTTATTTGACGCACAATGACGTGCACGGGTAAGGCAAGAAAAGCTATCCTTACGGCAAATCATGTGATAAGGACAATAGGCACACAAATCGGAAGGATTTAAGAAGAACTCTCCTTCTTGTACAAGTTGGGCTAATCGGGATAAGAAATCAACCGCCCTTGGGTACATAGCCATCAATTCCTCCGCAGATAAATCTTGACGGGTATACCCTTTTTGAAGGGAAAGCAAACAGGCCTTTTCAAAATTCATATCTTTTAATTCCGAAAATTTTTTTGCTGCCAACGGATATAGGAACGGTTGAAAAATCAAATGCGTAAAGAATGATTGATCTAAATGTGATGTCCCCTTTCGGGAGGATTTGTAATCTACAATAATAAACCGACCGTGTTTTTCATCCACATCAATTCTATCAATGACTCCACGCAATTTAATTGGCAACTCTTCTACTTCTAATTTAGTGAATTCTTTTTCAAAATAAGTAGGTGTAAAATCTCCTAATTGTTTTAAATCCTGCGTTACAAATTCAACCAGCCGCGTGCGCAATTGTTCCAAAATCAATTCCCATACTACCGGATAAATACCAAATATACGATAACTTTGAGCCGTATAGTGTTTAGCCAGAACACGATCCAAATACACACTGACGGCCGTGTCAAACAAATTGTGCGTTAACTGCAAGCGGCTTAGTTCACGGTAAAAATCCTCCAATATACGATGATAAGCTGTACCGCGTTTATCAGCGGACAGTTCGTGCCGGCTGCATACTTCCTCTTTATCCGCTAAATGCAATGCCTTACGAAAAAAATATTTCATAGGGCATGCCGCTAAATCTTGCAAAGCCGAAGGAGAAAATCCCTCTCGTTGCGCTGTTTTAAAAATAGCCGGACCGCTTTGGATAAATCCATCAAATGCCCCCACCGGTCCCGTTTGTTTTAAAGCATTTACAGCTTTTATTCGCCGGGAAATATCTTCCTCTGCCAATCCTGCCAAACGATAGTTTTCATCGGTCTGTTGTCCATAAAGCATGAGCGCACAGGAAACTTCCTTGGAATTCCACCGTAAAAAAGGCACCGTTGCCAATCGGCTTAACCATTGGTTACCAATGCGAGGTTTTTCTTCCGCGTTCCAACTTGTCCGCGTAACGCGGGCCAATTCTGCCACATAAACAGAGGGCACTTGCTCTTTTCCTTCTTCTGTCCGACAAGCATAAGACACATACAACCGTTCTCGCGCCGCAGTGAGTGCTGTAAAGAAAAGCAACCGTTCTTCTTGGGTGCGTTCGGCTTTCTGACTGATCCAATATCCCAGCACATCCCGTAACAAATATCGGTAACGATCACGCAGTATCGGATCATCCGGAATTAACTGCGGAAATACTTTTTCATTTACGCCTAATAAAAATACGACCTTAAATGAAAGTCCGCGCGCACGCAACACATCCGTTAAAACAACCCCTTCAGGGACATCCTCCGTTTCGTTAAAGGACAAACCACTTAAAGCATCTGTCAATTCGCGGACAAATTCTCCCGAACGGCATTGCACCCGAATTGCACTATATTGTGCCAAAGAATCAATACAAGCACAAATGCTCTGATAAATCTCTTGTTCTTTCCCTTCTAACCGATCCGACATCAAATTATCTGCTAAGAATTTTCTGGCCTGCCGGCATTTTTCTGCCCACGGCCCGGGGGCCGCCAAACTCTGCAAACACTGTTGGCAATGCTTTAACCAAGCCAACAAATCCGGATCAAACCCTTCCGTTTGTGGAAGCAAGTCTTCCCACTGAGTCATATTTAAACTAACAAGTGATTTCTCGGCCAATTTGCGCCAATTATTTTTTTGAGGATGGCTAAAATAAGCGGAAGCCAAAATAGCCAAAATACTTTCCCGGTCAAAGCCATTGTTATCCAGCGTAAATAAAGTGAGGCAAAAACTTCCTAATGCAAAGCGTGGTAAAGATCGAGAAAAAACCGCATTAAGCGGAATTTGGTTTTGCACAAATAAACGGCGCACTGTGTCTTGGTAAGGGAGTTGGCTACGCATTAAAACACCAATGTCCGAAAAAGCATAATTTTCTTCTTCCACCAGCCGTAGAATTTCTTTCGCCACAAAAAAGACTTCGCTCTGTATATCCGCGGCCGAAACAATTTGTACCGCTTCGGTAGCAACCTCCCCCGTGGGGGCAAATAAAAGAGGAGCGCCTTCGCCCAAAACACCGAAGGACATCGTATTTTCATCTTTTCCTCCGCCACAAGGCCCAAGCCAATTGGTCTCAAAAAACTTCCGGGCAAATTGATAAGCAGGATATTTTGCATAGGGAGCGAAAATGGTAACCGGATAATGGGCCCGAATTTGATGAACTAATTCTAACTGACGGCCGGGCATATCATAAAACCCGTAAAAAATGATATTGGAAAATCCTTTCAAATAATTGGATTTTTCCACTTGGGACAGAGCCCGCATAAAGAAATGTTGGTAAGGGCGGTAGCCAATCCATTGTGTTTCTCTTTCCAAATACCGCTTGTACACCCTTACCAACCAAGTAAAACGCACTTTATCCTGAGCAAATTCTCCCTCATCCGGCAAAACATTTAATTGTTCTTCCAGAACTGTCGGATCGGCCAAACTATCGGCTAGATCGCGCAAGGAATCTTTAAGAGCGGCAATAAAACCACGTGAAACCGGATACATATTAAGCCCCGGTTCAGTTAATATCTCTTTGATGAGGAAATCACGCAAATGGTCTTGCGGAAAAATGGGCTTAGCTGGACCGGCTTCACTATCTAATCGATATAACAAAGAAGACGCTGTGGAAAAATGAAGGTTAGCCACTATCCCTTGTTTGCGGGCCAACTGCTCTTTTAACCGTTGCATCAACAAAGAGGACGCACAAACCACCAACCACGGTTCTAACGGACGGCGGTTTCGTTCGATGAAACGCAAAAACGATTGTTCCAAGGACGGATAATGCGCGTAAAAAAGTTCCATATGTACCCGATAAATAGTAAAATAGAGGGACTTATTTTATTATTGCATTTTTGGATGCATATTCAAAGTATGAAAGTATTGATTTTAATCCGACACGCCCACGCTTTACCCGGGCATATTGCCCGAGTTAATTCGGATGCATTACGCCCCCTTTCGGAAGAAGGCCGGCAAAAGGCAAAACAAACGGCTTCTTTATTAACACAAAAGAATGTCCGGCCGGAAATTGTATTATCCAGTCCGTTATTGCGGGCGGTACAAACGGCCGAAATTATAGCCCAAACGTGGCGCCTTCCCGTACAGCAATCCTCCGAATTAAACGGATTATATTCTGACGAAGAAGTAGTAGCTTTTTTGCGTGCTCAATTGGAAAATTATGACACGCTGGCCGCCGTCACACATAATCCGAGTATTACTTATGTCAACCAATTATTATGCAAACAATTAAAGTTTTTTGCTCCGGGTTCTTTTTCTATTTTACAAATGGAAAAAGATTGTTCTGCCCGTTTACTTGATTTCGGGGAATAAATATGACTTTTACAGATGCTATTTTATTAGGTCTTCTGCAGGCACTGGGAGAGTTTCTACCTATCTCCAGTTCTGCTCATTTGGTCTTGTTACCGTATTTACGCGGTCAAGAATATCAGGGATTATCCTTTGATGTATTATTACACCTGGCGACTTTGCTGGCAGTACTTCTGTATTTTTGGCGAGACTGGTGGACCTTACTCAAACAAGGGCTTACGGCACCGCGTTCCCGCTATGGACGGATGTTGTGGTACTTAGCTGCTGCCACGCTTCCGGCCGCCATCGCCGGGTTTTTATTCAATGATTGGGCCGAAGGTGTTTTTCGTCATCCGGCATTAATTGCAGTGAATTTGATTCTTTTTGCAGTGGTATTGTGGTGGGCCGATAAAAAACATGCTGAAACGGAAACTGATTTTTTTGATGTGCCTTTTAAAACCATATTGCTAATTGGCTGTGCACAAGCATTGGCCCTTATGCCCGGCGTATCGCGCAGCGGGATCACCATTACAGCTGCACTATTTATGGGACTATCACGCGGCGTAAGTGCTCGCATTTCCTTCTTACTATCTGCCCCAATCATTGCCGGGGCTGCCATATTGGAAATCGGGCATTTACAGACCACTGATTTTACAGCATCTGTAACGGTCGGATTTGTGAGTGCATTTGTAGGAGCTTTGCTGGTAATTGGCTGTTTAATGAGATACATTAAAACACATTCTTTTGATGTGTTTGTATATTATCGTTGGTTATTGGGTGCCTTTATTTTGGCGTTTTATGTTTGGAAATAGGGGTTATGCAAGGTCAACAGAGGGCAAAACGGCTTTTTCACACCGAGTACGAAAAGGACAATCGGGACAGTGGGTCGTATTAGGCTCAAAATTTTCCGCTACAATTTGTTTGCCAGTTTGTATAAAAGTATCTAAAATTTTCTGTTCATCAAAAGCATCAAAAGGCGCACTTTGCGTTTGATCAAAAGCTACAAAATAAAATGTAGCTTTGCCTTGTTGCATATGCCAGGCACGCCGGGCCCCAACTGCGTAAATACCGAGTTGTAAGGAATCTGTTACCGCTTGGGACAAATCAACATCCGTGCCCGTTTTATAGTCAATCACTTCCCAAGAGCCATCCGGATGCTTATCAATGCGGTCAATTTTTCCACGAATAATCCATTCTCCCTCTTGAAAAATAAATTCTCTTTCGGTGCTATCCACGGTTGTTTTACGTTCGTATTCACGTTGTTCGTAAACTTCTAGCATTTTCTTGCCCTTAAGATACCATTCCATTTGCTCCCCGGCACTAGCATAACCGGCACCTAACCAACAATCGTCATAATATGACAGCAACTCCGCTGGGTCATTGCTTTGGCGATGATATTCTTCCAACGTTCGGTGAATAGATACTCCCAATGAAGAGGCCGGGACTAACCCTTCGCGTTTGCCTTCCACATATTTATACTTATAAGCAAGCGGACATTCTCGGTAAGTTTTTATCTTTGAAAAATTTAATTCATGCGGATCGCTTTGCATAACCGCCCCCTATTCATGCTGAGCCGCTCGGAGGAAATGTACTAATGTATCACCGTATTTCTCAACGCGATAAATTTCCAAGGCAGCAGGAACGGCAAATTCTTCCGTTTTGTGTGTTTGCAAAATAATAATGCCTTTGGCGGCCAGTAACCGCGCATCCGCTACATTCTGTAAGGCAGGTTGAGAAAGAGAAAGCATTTTGTTATTAATATCACGGTAAGGCGGGCCCATGAAAATAATATCATACCCTTCATTGTCGCTATATGCCAACAAATAATCCAAGGGTTTCAGCACATCTCCGCGCAATACTTTAGCCCGGTCAGCAAACCCCAAGTGTTCCAGATTACGATGCATGTTTTTAATACATGCCGGTTCCCGGTCTACCATCACGCAACGCAACGCCCCGCGTGAGAGGGCTTCCAACGATACGTTTCCTGTACCGGCAAATAAATCTAACATCATAGCCCCAGGCAAGCGTGGACGGATAATATCAAAAACAGACTGCTTGATTCTATCCGAAATCGGCTTAACAGGCAAATTTTTAGATACGGAGAATATCCGCCGCCCGCGGGCGGTTCCAGCAATGATACGCATAAAACCTTCCTTTAGAGTTGAGCGATACCTTCTTTAATAGCAAAACGGACTAATTCCGTTTGTTTGTGAATGCCCAACTTCTTCATAATGTTGTTACGATGCACATGAATCGTATTAAGTGACAAATTAAACGATTTAGCAATTTGCTTACTACTATATCCTTCAGCGATTAATTGCAAAACTTCCTTTTCCTTCGGTGTTAAACCGGTACCATCACGTTTACGTGAGGTGCTTTTACCTAAAAAGCCCTGTACGATATATTTGGAGACTTTGCTGCACAAATAGAATCTGCCGGCACAGATTTCTTCAATAGCATCTATAATTTCATCAGCAGCTGCCACTTTTACAATAAAACCTTTAGCCCCGGCTTTGAGTGATTTCTCCACGGACATCCGATCATCATACATGCTCAACATAATCACCTTAATTTGTGGATTATGCTTAACCATCTGCTCTACAGCTTCTATTCCATTCATTACAGGCATGGAGATATCAACCACATATATCTCGTTTGGATGTGTTTTGGCATAGGCCACTAATTCCTTGCCGTTAGAAACTTCCGCGGAAATCTCCATATCCTTACCTAAACGTTCCAATACAGCACGTACTCCTGTACGCACAATGGCATGATCATCTGCCAATACTATTTTTTTCATCAAGTTTTCCCCCATATACAATGCAAGGGCAAGTCACGGCTATACGCGTTCCCTTCCCGGGAGCGCTCTTAATAGCAATCGTACCGCCCAGTAGCTCTACGCTGTCTTTCATAGCTAACAATCCTACATGTTCAATGGATAATTGTTGGGAGGGTTTAAACCCCACACCATCATCGCAAACCAACAGGCGGATATTCTGATCCGCTTGTTTGAGGCAAACACGTATGTGTTTGGCCCGGGCATGTTTGACGGTATTTGTCAGCGCCTCTTGTACAATACGATACAACAAAATTTTTACATTATCGGACAGATGGATTTGCTCATCAACCGCATCATAGTCAAAAGTATACGGAATACGGTTTAAAACACTAACATTATCCAATAAATCCCGTATGGCTCCTTCTAACCCGCCTTTATTTTCCAACGAGGGCGGACGCAAGGATACGACTACCCCCTTGATACGTTCAATACTTTGCTTAAGTTGGGTATCCAATTGAGCCAAATCACGCAGAGCCTGCTTTTGATTACCGGCTTGCACACTGGCACGCACCAAACTTAAAAGGGCCGTAAGCATGACAGCGGTAGAACCTATTTCATCATGCAACGCCTTGGAAATTTCTTTTTTCTCAGTTTCACGAGTAGCCAGCAACAGTTGGGCAAAAGAACGCGGAGCAGAAAAATCATGAAAAGAATCGGCTGTGTATGGGAGAGCACTTTGCGTGATATTGCGTGAAAGAGACAAAATCCCCGAAACCCCGGCTCCGGACGGAACCAAAGCTATGCACGTTGTTTGATATAGAACATACTGCTGGCCACGTTTGGCACTCCATTCATAATGATAAATCCCTTGTTTGAGTGTTTCTTGCAGGGCTTGCGCATGTATCGGATGCGTCCGGTATAAATTTTGGCCCATACGCAACACGCCCCCCAGCCACGTAGCCCGACGGGTTCCCACATCCACCAACAGTGCCAAATCATACCCATAAAACAATTTTCCCTTTATTGGATCAGAAACAGGCCCCGAGGATAATTCTTTTGTTGCAACAGAAGCAGATTTGGAACTTTTTTTTATTTTTTTTCGCACTATCATGTTTTCCTTTCGTTGAGTTTGTGTGCAGGGGTTTTTCTTTTGTATATTTTACAATAGTTTTGCCTTCCTTTACACTTGTTGATGGGTACTACTGCGGGCAGTCATATATTTTTGATATAATTTAAGTATGTTTTCCAAGCGTTTTCTATATTCCAAACCATTCATCATTAGTGCCTTGGCCGGATTATTTATTTTGATTTTGGCTGTGGCCGGGTTTATGCGATATATTTTTGCAGGGCTTCCTCCTGTTTATGAGATGGAAGAATATACCCCTTCGCTCACCACAAAAGTGTATGACCGAAATAACCAACTCATCCATGAATTCTCAATAGAAAAACGCAGCATGGTCCCGCTGGAAGATATCCCCGTAGATTTACAAAATGCTGTGGTGGCCATGGAGGATCGTGATTTTTTCAAACACGCGGGCTTTTCCATTCGGGGGATCCTTCGTGCCCTTTTGCACGATATGATAACCGGCAGAGCTAAACAAGGGGCCTCCACCTTAACCCAACAACTTTCGCGCGGAGTATTTTTAACACAAGAAAAGAAATTAATTCGTAAAATCCGCGAAATTATTTTAGCTATTCAAATTGAACATAAATTTAGCAAGCGCGAAATCTTACAGTTGTACTTAAATGAGATTTATTTAGGAAGTGGAGCCTACGGAGTAAAGGCAGCCGCTAAAAAGTATTTTGATAAGGATTTGTCCGAACTTACCACCGGAGAAGCTGCCCTTTTAGTTGGACTCATTCCAGCACCCGGCCGATATAATCCGTTTGCCAATCCGGAAGTTGCCCGCCAACGCCGTGATCTCGTGTTAGATGTGATGCGTGAACAAGATTATATTTCCCAAGAAGAGCTGGAAACAGCCAAAGCCGAAATATTACCTCAAAAACCGCCGGTCGCCGATAAGAAACCGGGACAATACTTTATCGAATACATCCGCCGCATCTTGGAACCCAAATACGGTATGGATGTGCTCTGGAAAGCCGGCCTAAACATTTACACTACAATAGACATAGAACAACAGGCTCTAGCTGAAGAAGTCATGAATAAAAAACTTCAGGAATATGACGAACAAGTGGCTAAAGGTTTGGGAATAGAAATCGATCCCAATGACGCTGAAGCGGATGCCCCTAATCAAACAGATGATGATGATGAACCCGTCTCAACAGAACCAAGAACGGACTATCCGCGTTTGCAGGGAGCATTCATGGTTCGCGACGTAAAAACCGGAGCGGTTCGTGTATTGGTCGGTGGACGCGGCTTTGATGAAAGTAAATTTAACCGGGCTACGCAAGCCAAACGGCAACCCGGTTCCTCCTTCAAGCCATACGTATGGATGGCGGCTTTACAAAAGGGATATACTCCTGCCACCCTAGTCAAAGATCTGCCAACCATGTTTTATTACGATGGAAGAAATTGGCGCACCTTTGATGAAAACGCTGATTTATATTCGTTGGATTTGGCTAAGCAAACCTTTATTGCCAGCCGCGATTTTAACGTATGGGTTCCACAAAATTACGGTGGAAAAAGCGAGGGATGGATCACCTTGCGCAAAGGATTAGAGAAATCTAAAAATTTAGTAGCTGTTAATTTGATCGATGCCGTATCGCCCAAAGCGGTCATCCAAATAGCACGCAAAGCCGGCCTAACTGCGAATTTGCCTAATGTACCGGCTTTAGCACTGGGAGTAAGCGTTGTGCAAATGGATGAACATTTGGCTGCTCTGACCACATTTGCCAATGGCGGCATTCATACCGATAACTACTACATTGAGCGCGTAGAAGACGCCAACGGCCGTATTTTAGAACAACATATTCCGCTAGAATCAGCGGTATTTTCCCCGCAACATTCTTACTTACTAATCAATATGATGAAAGGAGTTACTCAACGTGGGAGCGGAGCATATGTTGCTAAATTAGGGCGTAATATAGCCGGCAAAACCGGCACGACTCAAAGTCATCGTGATATGTGGTTTGTTGGGATGACGCCTTATACAGCTGCAGCCGCTTGGATGGGGTATGATGACGATACCTCTCATGAAAATGGCGCGCGCTTCACAGGTAGTACTACTGCCCGTTGGTGGACAGAGATTATGGAACAAATTTTAAAAGATGAACCTAATGATGATTTTGCTGTCCCGGAAGGGATATCCTTCGCTTACATTAATCCTATTAGTGGCAAACTGGCTATGCCCACCGATCGCAACAAATTTTTAGAAGCATTCATTACCGGTACTGAACCGGAAAGTTTTTAACCCGGTTATTAAAATCAAATGGCGGATTGTAAAAAACCGACTTCTTCCTTCATCTACGGCTTGCCCAATAGCGCCGCTAAAGCGTATTTCGTTTGCCAAAAAATCTTACCTCAACATGCGAAAGTGCTGTTTGTTAGTGAAGAGGATCCTCTGGATTTTGAAGAGGCCGCCCGTGAGTTTGCCTCTCCTCAAACCGCCTTAATTTCTTTTTCGGAAACAGATACCGGGCGATTGGCCGCACTGTACCGGCTGCTTATGCATACTCCGGGGCCCCTACTACTAAATACTTCGTATGAAAACTTAACGGTACCTCTGCCTACACGGCATGATTTTCAAACCCGCACTTTCGTACTACGACACGGGGATACCTTGCGCCGCCAAGAATTGCTCAACCGATTAGAACAGTCCGGCTATACCCGAGAAGATTATGCCGAATCTCCCGGGCAGTATGCCACACGCGGTAGCGTGGTGGATATCTTTTGCATTCAGGAAGATCTTCCCTTCCGGCTCTATTTTGCAGGGAACCGCTTGGATATGATCAGTACTTTTGACCTGGATACTCAAAATACGCGACAACAAACTGATCATATTACTGTTTTGCCCTTATCTTTTGAGCAAACACCTGCCACTCTGATTGATTATTTGGCGGACACTTCGTTTGTTTTTGATGAACCTGCAGCCAATTTTGATTTTACTGCGTACCCATCTTCTCATGTTATTACATCCCTACCGCATTCCGATGCCTGGGATGCCGGACTCAAAACGCCCGTTGCTTTTCAGGCCAATATGAAATTGGCTGAAAAAGAAATATCTTCCCTGCGACAACAAGGATACACCGTACAGATATCTTGTCTCAACCGTGGAGAATTGGACCGTTTGACGGACCTATTGGCGGATTACCCACAGGCACAAACAGCTACATTACGTATCTCCCCCCTTACCCAAGGATTTTATGATCCACATCATAAAATCGCTTTTATCACTTCAAACGATTTACTGAACCGCCGGTATAATGCTTCACGCGTTTTGCACCGATTTGATGTAGAAGGGGCCAAGCACGTACGATTTAAAGAACTGGAAGCAGGGGATTTTGTCGTTCATCAGGAACATGGAATCGGCCGCTATTTAGGATTAGAAGTACTAGACAAAGAGGAAAATCCTACCGATTGTTTAATCATTGAGTACCGTCGCGGTAGCCGTTTGTATGTCCCTATGTATGATTTCAAAAAAGTACAAAAATATATAGGAGCCGGCGGCAAACGTCCTACGTTAAGTGTATTAGGCGGCGTATCCTGGAAAGAAGTCAAAAAAAGAGTCAAAGAAGAAGCCCAAAAAACAGCCAAAGAAATCCTTAAATTAGAGGCCATCCGCCAAGCAACGCCGGCACCGGACATTCCAGGGGATCCCCGCATGGAACAGGAATTTGCCGATTCTTTTCCTTACGTATTAACGCCCGGCCAAGAACAGGCAATTGCTGAAACTTTACACGATTTATCTTTGCCTAAGCCGATGGACCGCGTATTGGTAGGAGACGTCGGATTCGGGAAAACGGAAGTGGCCATGCGGGCAGCCTTAAAAACCGTCTTATCCGGCAAGCAAGTGATGATGCTTGTTCCAACCACGATTCTGGCTTCCCAACATTATAAGACATTTATTAAACGTATGGCGGGCTTCCCGGTCAACATACGACTACTTTGTCGCTTTCAAACCATCAAAGAACAGCACTCCGTTGTTGAAGAACTCAAAAACGGGGTATGTGATATTATCATCGGCACCCACCGCCTGATGAGCAAAGATATCGCTTTTAAACAATTGGGACTTGTGATCATCGACGAAGAGCATCGTTTCGGCGTGAAACAAAAAGAGAAAATACGCGCTAAATGTGCCGGGGTACACTCCCTTATGTTAAGTGCCACTCCTATCCCGCGCACGCTCAATCAATCTCTTTCTTCTTTACGTGATATTTCGCTCATAGACACACCCCCACGCGGACGTACTCCCATTAAAACGGTAGTAACTGCTTGGAACAACGAACTGGCCGCATCAGCCATTTCACAGGAAATAGCCCGTGGAGGGCAAGTATATTATGTATACAACAGTGTACAAAGCATGCAATCACGCTTACTGTTGCTCAAAAAGCTCGTCCCTCAAGCCCGTATCTGCATAGCACACGGGCAAATGAATGAAAAAGAGTTGGAACAGACCTTATGGGATTTTAACAACGGCAAATATGATGTACTGTTGGCATCTACTATTATTGAATCCGGCCTAGACATCACCAACGCCAATACATTGATTGTAGAGAATGCCCATCACTTCGGTCTGGCTCAACTTTATCAATTGCGCGGACGTATCGGCCGGGGAAGCACCAAGGCCTATTGCTATTTATTTCATCCGGATTGGCTTTTCAAAAAACCGGAACAAGAAGATAATAATTTTTCTGATTTAGCAGCGGTTCGCTGGAATCCAACTATTGAAAAAGACCCTACGGAAGAAGCAAAGAAACGCCTGGCAGCTCTTATGGAATTTAGTGAATTGGGCAGCGGATTTCGCTTGGCTTTGCGAGATATGGAAATCCGTGGAGCGGGAGAACTATTAGGAGTTAAACAACACGGATATATTAGCGAAGTAGGATTAAGTTTGTATTGTGATTTGGTAGCAGCAGAAGTTAAAAAATTGCGTGGAGAACGCCCGGTCTCATTACTGCGTGCTACGGTCAATCTACCGTTAGCCGCTTATATTCCGCCGGACTATTTGCCGGATGAAGCAGAACGCCTTAAATACTACAAAGCCTTTATGGGAGCAGACGAAGAAAAAACAAACGCCTTGTTGGCCCAATTAGCTGATTTGTGTGGCCCGGCCCCACAAGAGCTTTTGAATTTAACAGCTCTATTTAATTTGTCTAATACGGCTGGTAAATTAAATATCTATCACATAGATTTTATAGACGGAAAGTTAGAATTACTCTTCGCACGTGATTTTCAAATGCCGGCGAATTTTCCTTCCGAATTATTTAATCATTTTGGATCCTCCTGCGTAGCATTTACAAAATCAAAAAACGGTGATGGCTTACTTCTTCGCCCCGCCAAAGAACAACTGCCGCTCTCTTTTGCCCGTGAAACACTACAATTTTTAAGTACCCTGTTACACGCGGAAAAATGATATAGTATAAATATGAGACGATTTCTTTGTTTATTTCTTTGTTTGGCAGGATTAGCCGCCTGTAAGGAACCGTGGCAAAATGCCCTGGGGGAACACAGGTTTCAGCGCGATATTCCTACCATTACCGAGCAAGATGTGCAGAGCCGTCTTGAATTACTTTCTCGTCAAGATGCTGATTTTGCCCAAACACCCATCGGGCGGCAAAATTTATTACAAATCATCTTGCGGGAAAAACTTATTCAAACCGACG
The DNA here is from genome assembly GCA_902772695.1 of uncultured Elusimicrobium sp. Classification (GTDB taxonomy): domain Bacteria; phylum Elusimicrobiota; class Elusimicrobia; order Elusimicrobiales; family Elusimicrobiaceae; genus Avelusimicrobium. The sequence goes on along the minus strand of CACYBL010000033.1, from coordinate 3,950 downwards.
CACTTGCCCAAGGATTAGACAAATCGGCGGAGTACCAAAAATTATCCACTGATAAGCGCATGCAGCTCAATGACATTTATCAAGATTATACTCGCCACCTTTTAGAAGATCTCTGGTACGAGAAACAACGCAATGGTGGTGCCTTGGACATTAGCGACGAAGAAATTAACGAGTATTACAAAAAATATCCTTATGAAATGACCGTACAGCAAATCATTGTGGATAATGCCGAAACCGCCGATCAGATCTTACATACGCTTAAGCGTTCCCCTTCCAAATGGCGGGATATGGCGCGCCAATATAGCATTGCTCCGGAAGAAGTCCGTAATAATAAATTCACATTTATGCCCGGTGAATTTTTACCGGAAATTGAGGTTATTGCGGCCAACTCGCCCCAAGGAAGCGTGCAAGGATTTATCAAAACCGCGCTTGGATTTCATATAATAATGAAGACAGGGGAAAGACATCTTTCCAAGCAAGAAGCTGCCCCGCGCATCCGGGCAGTATTGGAAAACAAAAGAATGGATGGAATTGTGCAATCTTTACAAAATAAATACGAGGTAGTGATATATGCAAAACATGAATAAATGGTTACTCACAGCAGTTTTTGCTGCATTTGTGGGATTTAATTTACAAGCCAAAGTAATGGAAGGATCTGTTGCTACGGTAAACGGACAGCCGGTGCTGTCTTCGGAATATGACGCTTATTTACAAGGCGTGGTGGAGCAATATCAAATGGCTGCTCCGGAAGTTTTGCAACAACCTTATGCAATGGATATGTTGGGCAAGGAAGTCTTAAAAGAATTAATCTCTAAGGAACTTTTGCACCAAGCTGCCCAAGAAGCCAAAGTACAAGTAAAAGATTCGGAAATAGATAGCGGCATCAATGAAATTAAAACCCGTTTTATGATAGACGAAAAAACAGGCAAAGAAGATCCGTCCGGTGCTGACAAACGTTTTAACGAAGCACTTAAAAAACAAGGGTTCACTCTAAAACGCTATAAAGAAAGAATTAAGAAAGATATTGCTGTGCGCAAATTGATGGAAGAAAAACTGAAAGCTACCGTTAAACCGGTTGAAGCGGCCGATGCTCGTGCCCTGTATGATGATGTAGAGGCCGTAACCACCAACAACACTAAAAAAATAAAAGCCCTAGAGAAAAAAGACCCGCAACGGCTCAAAGAAGCACAAATGATTTCGGCCAAGCTCCGCCAACTTACTGCCGAACAGGTACGGATTGGGCATATCTATTTGGCTGTCACTAAAGATATGAAATCCGAAGATGTAAAAAAGAAAGAAGAACTGGCCAAAACAATTAAGAAAGAAATTGATAACGGCATGGATTTCTCCGTAGCTGTACAGAAATATACCGAAGACAAAGCTGCGTTAGCCGGCGGCGGGGATATGATTTTAATCAAAGGCATTGCTCCTAAAGAAATTGACGAGAAAGCTTTTTCATTGGCCGTAGGCAAAGTGAGCGCCCCGATTAAAACCGATATTGGTTACCATATCATTAAAATTAAAGAAAAACGGGCTTCCAAAACCGTTACCTTTGATGATGTGGCCCGCGAACTCGCGCAGTATTTAGCCCAACAACGCGTTCAAAAAGCGATGGGAGATTATATTGGTGAACTATACGAAAAAGCCGATGTCAAAATTACCAAAACCTTTGAATCGGACAATCAAACAGCTCAGACAACTACCGCCACCAAGTAATTATTTGTTAACATCAAAAAAGGGAATTCGTACGGATTCCCTTTTTTATATTTAATTTCATGAAACCACTCATTCTTATTACGGCAGGCGACCCTCTAGGCATTGGTCCGGAAATTACTGTCAAAGCCCTTCAAAACCCGCGCGTACAGCGAGCTTGTCGCCCGATTGTAATTGGAGAACCTTCCTCCTTAGAAAAGGCAGGTTTTACCCCTCGGTTGGCACAACTCTTGGCCGTGGAAAGCTCCAAAAAACAACCACGAGGCCATGCCCCATCTGCTTGGGGAGGTGCGCTTTCATTTCATGCTGTGCATTTAGGGATTAAGATAGCGTTGCAGACCGGAGCCCCTCTCATCACGGCCCCGATCTCCAAACAAAGTTGGGCATTAGCAGGTATTCCTTTTACCGGGCATACCGAATTGCTTCGCAAGAAAACAAACCAACATGGCCTTATGATGTTTGTTAGCGGAAATTTGCGTTGTGCCTTGGCTACAGAACATTTTGCTCTTGCTCACCTGCCGTTAACAAAAAAACGTGTAGAACAAAGTGCCCTTTATCTAGTACAGACGCTTAAACAGGCCGGTGTACAAAAACCTTTCATCGGACTTTGTGCCGTCAATCCACATGCAGGAGACAACGGATTATTTGGCACAGAAGAAAAACAAATTTTGCAACCCGCTATTACCCGCCTACGCCGTCTGGGCATCCGAGTGGAAGGGCCTTTGCCAACTGATACTGCCTGGTTACGCCACCGGCAAGGCCAGTACGACGGACTTTTATGTATGTACCATGATCAAGCCCTTTTGGGGTTGAAACTCGCTGCCAAAAAACCGATTGTTCACTTAACAGCCGGCCTTCCTTTCCTGCGCACTTCACCAGCCCATGGGACGGCCTTTGATATCGCAGGGAAAAACAAAGCCGACGAACAGAGTATGCTGTCGGCTATATTATTTACTCTATCTGCAAAACATTAATTATCAAATGGCCAACGCCACGTGTCACCCCAAACCGAGCCATCTTCTTTAGATTTGCCCGTAATACGAGCGCAGAATTTCTCTTGTTTTTCCGTCTGACTCCAGCACAATCGCTTACCAAACCAAGTGGAATTCCTTTGTAACCATCGGGCATAAGTATATCCATCATTCCATTGGCAAAACACATATCTGGATTCGGTCGCTTCAGCATCTGTTAATAGGGCACATTTAAATTTATCTTTACGCTTTCCGTATACATTTCCTTGCGCATTAACTCCAAGATCTTCAAAACCGGGGAGGTCCACATCCAACTCATTAAAATCCACCGTATAGTATCCGTTCGCTTCATAAAAGACCTGTTCGGCTTTGTATAAAGACTCCACCCAAGTAATCAGTTGTGTATAACGGGCCTTGTCAACGGCATATTGGTATTGAGGCAGTGCTACCGCCGCCAAAATACCGATAATTAATACTACTACCAACAATTCTATAAGCGTAAAACCTTTTATACAGCTCTTTTCTTTTTGCATACGTACTCCTGTGCCGGGTTAGATATCAAGATGGTAGCAAAAAAAAAACGAAGTCAAGCTTTCTGAAAAATTATTTTTTATTTATCAGCAAACAACATCATAAAACCTCGCGTACGAACGGACCCTAAAAGTCATTCTGTCAATCTTCTTAATTTGATATAATAGCTATATGAGCCACCTGTTTCATTTGGAAGAGGTAAATTCCACCAATACGTACCTGAAGGATCGGCAGAAAACCTTACCGCATGGAACTGTAGTTTACGCAGACCGACAAACAGCCGGGCGCGGACGTTACAACCGGACTTGGGTCTCGCAAGAAGGGGGGCTTTATTTTTCCGTTCTTTTAAAACCGCTGCCAAATCCTTTTTTACCCAACCTCACTCAATTAATGGCTGTTAGTATTTGTTATGTTTTAGAAGAGCTGGGGCTTCGGCCCACACTTAAATGGCCTAATGACGTGCAAGTAAATGGACGTAAAATTAGCGGCATTTTAAGTGAAGCCATTTTTGAGCAGGGTACTCTTAAAGCTGTTATATTAGGAGTGGGTATTAACATTTGCCAAGACGGATTAGATCAAGTGGGCCAACCGGCAACTTCCTTAAAAAAGGAATTGGGCAAGTCTATAAACCGTACCGATTTACTTGAACATGTGTTGCAGTTTTTTTGGCAAGGATATCCGGCATTGTGTGAAAACGGATTTAAAAGTATTCACGCCGCTTATACCAAACGGTTT
>CACYBL010000032.1 GCA_902772695.1 uncultured Elusimicrobium sp. | reverse complement strand
GATCAATGGATTTTAGACCGCTTTACCCACACCATTAAAACCGCTCGGGAAGGCATAGAAAAATATAATTTAGCTTTAACTGCAAACGCGCTCTATCATTTCTTATGGGGTGATTTTTGCGATTGGTACATTGAACTGGCCAAGCAACGTTTCCAAACGAAAGAAAAAGAACACGTCATGTCTTTATGCGTGAATATTTTGTACAGCACGCTTAAAGCGTTGCACCCACTCATTCCGTTTGTAACGGAAGAAATTGCTTCTTCGTTGCGGCCCTATGTAGGCGAAACAGAAGAGTTTTTGCTCAATCAGGCATATCCGGAATTTGAAGAATCTCTCTGTTATCCACAAGCCGTAGTGAAAATGGATATTATCCAAGGCGTTACGCGCGCCATTCGCACGATTCGTTCACAATTTAATGTGCCACCGGGCTTGAAAATATCCGCTGTAATTACCGCAAAAACCGAGGATGAATTATCCGTCGTACGTGAATATGCGGGTTATATTGAACTCATGGCCAAAATTGAGAATTTGACCATCCAACCTCATGCAGAAAAACCCGCTCAAACAGCTACCGCCGTCTTTGAAAATAGGACCGTTTACGTACCACTAACCGGGTTAATTGATTTTGACAAAGAGCGCAAACGGTTGGAAAAAGAATTGGCACAAGCAAAAGCCAATATCGTCTCTCGTCAAGCCCGTTTGAGTCAAGAAAACTTCATGAAACATGCTCCGGCCGAACAAATTCAAAAAACAAAGGATGAGTTGGCCGCCGCCCAATTGGCCGCGGAACAAGTAACGGCTTCATTAGAGGACTTGAAATGATAAAACGTACGTGGTTTATCACTTTCCTGCTCGGAGCCGCCCTTCCTCTTTGTGCGGCTCCCGGAGCAGACTGGAAAGTTCTTTCCCACTACGAAAAAGCCCCCATCAAAAAACAGTTAACCGACCGGCTTACAAATTACGTTAAGTTTGATACGCAGTCCAAACCGACAGCCAAAGCTCCCAGCAGTAGCGGGCAGCTTCAATTCGCCAAAGCCCTGGCCAAAGAACTTAAAAAAAACGGAGCAATACACGTCGTAGTAGATAAATCCGCTCTAGTGACGGCAGAGGTGCCTTCTAACTTGGGACGTCCTACCCCGACTATTGCCTTGGCAGCCCATTTAGATACAACACCCGGGTTATCGGGCAACAATATACATCCGCAGGTACATACTCTTTATAAAGGTGGGGATATCGTCTTAAATGCACAAAAAAAATTAGTTTTAAATTCGCATAATTCCCCTCAATTGGCTCGTGCTAAAGGGCATGATATTATCACTGCCTCCGGAGACACGGTATTAGGAGCAGACGGGAAAGCGGGCATTGCGATTATTTTAACCTTGGTACAATATTTATACGACCATCCCCAGCTTCCACACGGTACACTTAAAATTATTTTTACTCCGGATAGTACCAATGGACTTGCCTTACCTACATCTAATTTGGCCGGATCGCAAGCTGATCATACCTATACGTTAGACGGTGGCGCATTGGGTGAATTAAATGACGAAACTTTTAATGCCAAATCTTTTGTAGCCGTATTTGAAGGAGATAGAACCGGCCCCCTTGGAGAAGCTCTCTCCTCCTCTTTTGCCGATAATGTGCTCATGGCTTCTGATTTCCACACCTTGCTCCCCCGTCATAAACGACCGGAAACAACTGCAAACAAAAATGGCTTTATCTTTGTAGACAATATCGTTACACAAAAAAATCGTACGGAAGTAACCGGTTTACTCCGCGCCTTTTCCGACCAGGAAATGCAAACATTAGTTAATGAAGTTTCGCAGGCCTTTCATACCGTAAAAAATATGAACTTGAAAGGAAAGAATTTCTCACTCACTTTTGCCGATCAATACGTTAATATACAAAAGGCAATTTCACCCAAAACACTCCAATTGGCCCAGGAAGCCATGCGGGCGGAAGAAATCACTCCCAAACGAACAGCCGCTCGGGCAAAAACAATTGGAACACAATTGTATGCGAGCGCAATTGCTGCCCCGGGATTATTTACCGGCAGCTATAACACCGGCAGTTTGTTGGAAT
>CACYBL010000031.1 GCA_902772695.1 uncultured Elusimicrobium sp. | reverse complement strand
TGGACCGGAAGGGACTCGAACCCCTGACCTCCTGCGTGTAAAGCAGGCGCTCTACCAACTAAGCTACCGATCCGTAAAGCGATACTTCATTATATCAAATTGCAGCCTTTGCGCACAACTATCACTTTATCTTTCTGTTTTGTTGTCTGTGTCATGACAAGGACATCCCTCAGATACTGATGGGGTTGTTCTTTCCCATTCTTCAGCTTCCGGACCCCATTTTGCACGCACAGCATCCGGCATTTTGTAAAGTAAACTTACACATTTAGCGGTTACTGTACCATCGGGTAATATGATTTCGCCTTCCACTTGCGCGCGCGTTGTACCACCTTTAATCATTCGACCTACAGCACGCAGGGGTGTGTTGGTGGGCGTATTGTGTTTATAGGTTACTTCCATTTTTAAAGTAACCATTAAATTGTTGAAATCGTTTCCCAACAAAACGGCTCTCCCAGAGGTTTCATCCAGGATGGTAGCAATGATGCCGCCGTGTACAGTGCCAGGATAAGAACAATAGTTATCTCCCAACGTGAAGGTTGTTTCTACTTGCTTGTTTTCATAATCATTAAACCATTCCAAATGTAGACCAAAAGGATTGTTTTTACCGCAAGCAAAGCAATTTAAAGAAGTGGGTTGACGTAATTTTTTCATAATTTCTCCTACTTCTATTATACTTTTTTGCTACACTAGTTTTATGAAGCAAACTGAAATTGAATTTAAATGGGAAGCCAATGTGTCTCGTGCGTTTTGGCGGATGCGTCGTGCTTTACAAAAGACCAAAGTGCAAATGGCCCCCACACAGATTTGCCAAATTACAGATACATATTTTGATAATTCGTTTAACGATTTTGAACGAAATCAAATGGCGTTACGTTTACGGTGTTGTAATCAACATTGGGAAGCTACTCTTAAGAGTCGTACTAAAATTATTAACGGGAAAGCCGTCCGATTTGAAGATACTTTGGAGTTGCCTAAAGTAAAAAATTTAAAACAATCGTTGGATGTTTTGCGTCACAAAAAATCTTGGGAAGGATGTGATATACAAAACGTGCACCCTCTTTTCATACTTAAGAATCATCGAGAAATTCAACAAATTAAGAGCAAGAATTGGCAGGCTGAAATTTCTTTTGATAATTGTGAGATTTTAGTGTGTGGCCGGCGGATATTTTTGAAAGAGATTGAACTTGAGTTCAAAAAAGGGGATATTGCTTCGTTTGAACAATATGCTAGACAGCTTACTCGTAATAGTGGTTTGAACAAGGCGCGTGTATCTAAGGTGAAAACAGCGTGTTCTTTATTGAAATTGTGGGGGGAAAAATGAGTGCATTGTTCGCGCTGGTATTTAGTTTGATGGCTCCGGGGGCGGGGCATATATTGACGGGAAAGTATGGACAAGGCATTGTTCTGGGATGTTTGTTCGCTTTAGGGAAAAATGCTTTTTTGCCTTTAAGTTTACGATTGTTTGGGGTATATACTTATAAACGCACTTTACAATTTTTTTATGTGTGGAATTGGTTTTATATCGTACTTATTGTGTACGCTGTAGTAAGTGCGGTGTGGTACGGTTGGAATGTTCAAGAAATGTATTTTTTTCAAACTTTAATTTTTATACTTGCGGTGCGTTTAGTACATAAAAATACAAAAAGTAAAATTATTTTTACTGCTCTTTGCGGACGAAGTGGAATATATGAATTGATGGAAAAAATGCACAAATCTCCGACGGAGAAAAAGAAAAACAGTTGATGTAAGACGGCAAACTTTTCAGATTAATTTTTTTGAAAAAATAATTTATGACGGAAAAACAGTTGCATTTTTTTGGAATTTGTGCTATTATTTTTATGAGGTTAAAACTAGTTGTCTTAGGAGAGTAATATGGCCGTTAAAAAAACCGTGAAAAAAGTAACTAAAAAAGTAGCCGCTAAAAAACCGGCTAAAAAAGCTTGCGCTAAAAAAACCTGCAAAAAAGCGTGCGCTAAAAAAGTAACCGTAAAGAAAGCTGCTGTTAAGAAAACAGCCAAAAAAGTAACCAAGAAACCGGCAAAAAAAGTTACCAAAAAAGTAGCAAAGAAACCGGCAAAAAAAGTAGCGAAGAAGAAATAATTTAGTACAAAAAACCGCCCGTCCGAAAGACGGGCGGTTTTTATTTGGCTGAATTATTTAATGGAATAAAATTTAGTAATCTCATCCCATGCTTCTTGAGCGGTCTCAACGATAGGCAAAGCGTCTTTATCTTGATGTGTAATAACTCCATACTTCGCCAATGCTTTCACATTGATAACCTGATTCCAAAATTCTTTTCCTACTAGTATCACAGGGATACGACTTTTTTTCCCGGTTTGAATGAGAGTTAATATTTCAAACAATTCATCAAATGTTCCAAATCCTCCGGGAAAAACCACAAATGCTTGTGCACGCATGACGAAGTGTAATTTGCGTATAGCAAAATAATGAAATAAGAACGCCAAGTTAGGTGAAATATAATCGTTGGGGCGTTGCTCATGTGGTAAAGTGATATTTAAGCCTACAGAAATGCCGTCATTTTCAAAAGCTCCCCGATTGGCCGCTTCCATAATGCCGGGGCCTCCGCCGGTAACTACAGCAAAGCGTTTTCCCGCTTTTTTAATGACCATTTCAGCAAATTTACGTGCTTCATCATAGTATTTGGACAAACTCAATAATCCCTCGGCCTCTTGTACTTTGTTTTGTAAATTTTTATCCTGTGGATTTTTGGCTAATTCTTTTTGTGCGGCGGCTAAATGTTCTTTTGCGGCTTTTTCTTCACGAATGCGTGCGCTGCCAAAGCAAACTATTGTTTCTGTAATCTTAAAATATTGAAGATATAATTCCGGTTTTAATACTTCTAATTCCATGCGTATGGGACGCATGACATCATGTTTTAAGAGCTGTATATCTTCATATGCTTTGAGGTAAGAGGATTCATGTTCTATTTTATTGATATCTTTGTTCATAGTTCTTCTCACTTTTGTATCCAATTTAGAATTTTTTGGGCGATATGTGTAGCATCCAAATCGAAATCGGCATATAGTTGAGCTGTTTTGCCGTGTTCTATAAATTCATCTCCATATCCTAACCGTAAGAGTTTGAAAGGAGCTTGTTTATCAGCCAGATATTCAGCAATTGCCGAACCAAATCCACCAGCCAATATATTATCTTCTACCGTTACAAAGCGGGGGGAATTTTTAAGAGCTTCATCCACCAAGGCAAGGTCCAACGGTTTGATAAACCGCATATTAATAACTCCGGCTTTAATGCCCTGCTCTTCTAGTGATTCGGCGGCTTTCAGGGCCGGATGGACGCGATTCCCGATTGCTAAAATAGTTACATCATTTCCTTTTTTTAGCCATATTCCTTTTCCTACCGGCAGGGATTTGGGTTTAGCATCCATCGGCACATTGAAACCTGCACCGCGCGGGTAACGCAAAACAAACGGAGTGTTTGCATCACAAGCGGTTTTTAGGATATGTTGTAATTCGTTTTCATCTGCAGGAGCGGCCACTGTCAGATGAGGAATTTCACGTAAGAAACTTAAATCAAAAACTCCGTGGTGAGTAGGGCCGTCCTCTCCTACAATTCCGGCACGATCCAGGGCGAATACGACCGGTAGATTTTGCAAGGCGACATCATGTAAAATTTGGTCAAAGCACCGTTGAGCAAAAGTAGAATAGAGTGCTACAACCGGTTTTAGCCCGTTAGCAGCTAATCCTGCCGCAAAAGTAGCTGCATGCTCTTCTGCTATTCCAACATCAAAGTATCTGGTTGGATAAGCATCTCGGAAGGCATCTAAACCGGTACCTTCCGGCATGGCCGCTGTGATGGCGTTTATTTTTTCATCTTTAGCTGCCAGTTTTACGAGCGTTTGAGAAAATGCTTTTGTAAACGTCATCCTATCAGATTTGCCTAAACTGTCTCCCGTTTCTATATCAAATATTCCAACGCCGTGGAATTTTGTCGGTGATTCTTCAGCCGGTTTGTATCCTTTCCCTTTTTTAGTTACGACGTGTAATATAACCGGTCCTTTGACATTTTTGACATTTTCCAACACATCAATCATGGCCTCAATATCATTTCCGTTTACGGGACCAAAGTAACGGAAACCCATTTCTTCAAATAAGGTCCCGGGAAATAAAATGGAGCGGGCACGTTTAGCAAGTTTGGCCGCATTGTTTCCAACTTCATCAAAACGTTTTAAAAAATTAGTAGCTTTTTCTTCAGCCAATTGAACATATTTTGTTGTTAGTAATTTAGTCAATGCCTTACCTAATGCACCAACACGTTGAGAAATAAACATTTGATTATCGTTTAAGATAACAAGTAGATCGGTGCGTAATAACCCGGCATTTTGTAAGGCTTCATACGCCATCCCACCTGTCATGCAGCCATCACCAACGACGGCAATTACTTTGGAATCTTTCTTTTGTTGGTCGCGTGCGATAGCCATGCCTAAGGCTGCAGAAATAGCGGTGGAAGCGTGCCCTACTCCAAAGGTGTCATAAGGGCTTTCGTGGCGTTTAGGAAATCCGCTGATGCCACCTTGGGTACGGATTTTTGAAAATTCTTTTTGACGACCTGTGAGTAACTTATGGGCATAGGATTGGTGCCCCGTATCAAACACAATTTGATCTTGCGGGGTGTTGAATACATAATGTAGTGCCGTAATGATTTCCACCGCACCCAAACTGGAACCCAGATGTCCGCCGTTTTTACTGGCAACTTGGATAATCTCCTGGCGTAATTCTTCACACAACGCAGGAAGTAACTCTTTTTTGATAAGGCGTAAATCTTGTGGGGTTCGAATACTGGGGAGAATCTTCATATACACTCCTAATCAATACGTCCGAGTTTTGAAAAATTCTGCCATTTCGTAGAGGGGCCAAAGATTTTTTTGACGTACATTTTTAAGACAACCTAATGCTTTTTGAGCTTTGGCAATAAGTAATTGGGCGTGTTTGCGGCTTCCTTCCAATCCGTACAAGCTAACAAAAGTTAATTTACCGTTTTTGTCGTCACTGTTAGATTTTCCTAATTGTTTAACACTGGACGTAACATCCAGAATATCGTCCACAATCTGGAAAACGAGCCCGATACAGTTAGCATATTGTTGTATATATTTTAGATCGCTTCCTTTCGCGCCGGCCAATAAAGCACCTGTTTCTACACTGCCCCGGATCAAAGCCCCTGTTTTATTGGCATGAATGTAATTTAAAATGGTCTCTGGAGTCGTTTCTTTGACTTGAGGGGGGAGCATAAAATAATGTAGTGTTTTCTTGGTAAGTAATTTTGACGATCGGCGTAATTTATCAGCACGGAAACTGTGTGCCTCCTGTGTACCCATTCCTTCGGCATAAACGTCTGCCGTTTGTCCACCTACCATTCCCGAAGCTCCGGCACAATGAGCAAAATTAAGCAAAGCCGAAAGCGTATTTCCTGCTCCGATGGATTTTATTTTTCCATTCTGGGCAAATACTTCAAACACATACGTTAAAAGAGCATCTCCTGCCAGTAAAGCCAAATCCTCTCCAAATACCTTGTGGTTGGTGGGTTTCCCACGGCGCAAGTCATCATTGTCCATACAGGGCAAATCGTCGTGAATTAAGGAATAGGTGTGTAGCATTTCTACAGCGCAGGCCGCCGGTAAAACATCTTGTGCTTTCTTCCCAAAGGCCTCAGCGGTAGCCATCAGTAGCACCGGACGGACGCGTTTGCCGCCCGCCTGCAAGGAATAATCCATGGCGTCTGTTAAAATTTTAGGTGAATTAGGAATCTTGGCAATATATTTAGCCAGATTCTTTTCTACTAATTTAGCACGTTCTTTTAAATAGGTGTCAAACTTGTTCATATAGCCCCTCATATGTATATATTTTCATTATACCTTATATGAGGGAAAATGGGGGAGGTTTAGGGATATTTGAACCAACTGTTTCCAAAACAGCTTAAATTTTTACTACGTTTTTATGTTAACACAATTACCGCTTGGATATTTCTTTTTGCTATACTAAACATATGGTAAAAGTAAACAGACCTCATATTGGTATTTTTGGAAAAATGAATGCCGGGAAAAGTTCGTTAGTAAATGCTTTAACCGGACAAGAAGTGGCGGTGGTATCTGCCCAGCCGGGTACGACAACAGATCCTGTGAAAAAGACGTTGGAGATTATGGGTATTGGCCCGGTGGTGCTGATAGATACGGCTGGTTTTGATGATACTTCCAGTATGGGTATGCTACGTATCAAACGTACCAATGATACCATGGATCAAATTGATTTGGCTATTTTAGTATTTGCGGGAGATTTTGATGCGTACGACCATAGCTTAATGGAATCTTGTATGGCGCGTAAAATCCCGTTCTTTGTTATACAAAATAAGACAGATGTATCTACGCAACAAGTAGAAATCCGCGGGGCGGACATCGTGAGGTTTTCTTGCAAGATGCCCAATGTACAACTGGTCCTGGATAAAATCAAGGAACATTTGCCAAAAAGTTCTTATTCCGCGAGTGCTTTGTTGGATGACTATGTTCGCGCTGGAGACGAGGTCGCGCTCGTTATTCCCATTGATGCCTCCGCTCCGGAAGGACGGCTGATTTTACCACAGGTACAAACGTTGCGTAATTTGTTGGATCTTGGAGCGGTGGCAGTATGTGTGAAAGATACGGAGTTACGTGAATATATACAAACTCATACCCCTAAACTGGTAATTACTGATTCCCAAGTGTTTGAGTATGTGAGTGCCGTAGTGCCTGCAGAAATAAAACTGACCAGTTTTAGTATCTTGTTTTCAAGATTGAAGGGTGATTTTGACGCCTATTTGAAGGGAACGCGTGCCATCAGCCGCCTGCAAGATGGGGATAAAGTGCTCATTATGGAATCGTGCTCTCACAGCGTTAACAAATGTGATGATATCGGACGTACAAAATTGCCCCATTGGTTGTGTAAATTTACAGGTAAAAAATTATCATTTGATATAGTATCTAATTTAGATACTTTGCCCGAACACGTAGAACAATATAAATTGGCTATCCAATGCGGGGGATGTATGGTGACGCGTACGCAAATTCTGCGTCGATTGGAAAAATTACGAGAAAAGAAAGTTCCGGTCTCTAATTACGGTTTGGCCATTGCGTATTGCAATGGGATTTTTGACAGAGCTACAGAACTGTTTAGGAGATAGAAGTACATATGCGACAAAACGAAAATAAGGCGCAAGGATTTACGCTTATAGAGTTATTGGTAGTTGTATTAATTATCGGGATATTGGCCTCTATTGCATTACCGCAATATAACAAAGCAGTTGCCCGAAGCCGTTATTCAACTTTAAAGAATATTGTGCACGGGGTAGCTACGGCTGTTCAAGAGTATTATTTGGCCAACGGCGTATATCCGGATGGTTTTGATGTGTTGAGCATTGAAACAGGTGGGGAACAACGTCCCGCTCGTACTTACCAGAGATACCCTTGGGGGAACTGTGTTATGGAGCCAGATACCCAATATGTTTATTGTAAAAATGACTCTATTCACATGTCTTATGTACAAGGATTGGACGGAACTCAGTCCTGCGTGGCCTATGATGGAAATGCGTTGGCTCATAAATTATGTCAGCAAGAAACCGGAAGTTCTACGCCCTGGCGAGGTAATACTTGGTACAAATACTAAAATTAATTCTGTTTTTGAATTACAACAAAAAGTCACACGGTTTATACCGTGTGACTTTTCTTTTGAATAGATAAACTACTGCCGAAAAGTTATTTTACTCTGCCGGCAGAACCAAATACGTTTTCGTTCTTTTCGGCATACATTTTAATAAGCTCTTCGCGGGCCGGACCGAGATATTTGCGCGGGTCAAATTCGGCCGGTTTAGTAGCAAATATTTTGCGGATGGTGGCGGTCATGACCAAGCGTCCATCGGAATCCACATTGATTTTGCACACGGCCATTTTGGCGGCTTTGCGCAATTGTTCTTCCGGGATGCCGGCGGTGTTGTCTAATTTGCCACCATATTCGTTGATTTGTTTAACGGCCCATTGCGGCACGGAAGAAGAACCGTGAAGTACAATCGGGAAACCGGGTAAACGTTTGGAAACTTCTTCCAAAATATCAAAGCGCAACTCCGGTAATTTTTCACCGGGTTTCACTTTGAATTTATACGCTCCGTGCGAAGTACCAATAGAGATGGCTAACGAATCTACCCCGGTGCGTTTTACAAAATCTTCCACTTGGGCAGGATCGGTATAGGTATGGTGTTCGGCAGCTACTTCGTCTTCAATACCGGCTAAAACACCGAGTTCGCCTTCCACAGTTACATCATGTTGATGGGCGTAATCTACTACTTTTTTAGTTAAGGCCACATTTTCTTCGTAAGGTAAACTGGAACCATCAATCATTACAGAGGAAAAACCATTATCAATGCAGTCTTTGCATAATTCAAAACTATCGCCGTGATCCAAGTGCAAGCAGAGTGGAACCGGTTTGCCGATTTCATTCATCATTTCTACGGCCCCACGTGCCATCCAGCGTAATAATGTGGAATTGGCATATTGGCGGGCACCTTTGGATACTTGCAAAATAACCGGAGAACCGGTTTGTACACAAGCGGTTACGATTGCTTGAAGTTGCTCCATATTATTGAAGTTATAAGCCGGGATGGCATAGCCGCCGGCCATAGCGTCTTTGAACATTTGGCGGGTATTTACAAGGCCAAGTTCTTTGTAAGAAACGGTCATACTTTCCTCCTAAAATTTAAACTTCATCTCTCTTATTCTACAATTTTTATGCCAGTAAGGGAAATTTCTTTATTGTTCAAGTTGGATCGTGCAAGCAAGTTTGTTTTTTACTTGCAAAAAAAAGGTGTTGTGAGTATAATGTAGATACCTTAATTGTCAAAAAATGGATAAAAAATGACCAAAAAATTAGATTTTTCTCTTCTTAAAACGCTTACCGGTTTGGCCGGTATTTCCGGGCGCGAAGCCCCGGTCCGGCAGTATTTGCAGTCTTGGCTTGAACCGTATGCCGATGAGATTCGTACAGACACTTTAGGCAATTTGATTGTCTATAAAAAAGGTACTTCCGACAAAAACCTTCTTTTATGTGCTCATATGGATGAAGTCGGTTTAATGGTACGTTACGTGGATGATCGCGGTTTTCTGTATTTTGTACCGGTGGGAGGGATTGATCCGCGTACCTTGTTGGCCCAGCGGGTGCGGATACAAACCCAACAAGGGCCTTTGTTGGGTATTATTGGTACCAAACCGGCACATATTACCACCGAGGCAGATCGTGCTAAAGCCGTTCCAATGAATAGTCTGTATATTGATACCGGTTTGCCGGCCGCGCAAGTACGAGATCTGGTACAGGCGGGAGATAGTGTGGTACTGGACCGTACATATGAAGAATTTGGAGATAACCGCATTTGTGCTAAGGCATTGGATAACAGAGCCGGGGTTTTTGTGTTAGCGCAGCTTATTCGTGCGGTGCAAAATCCTTTTTACAATATATATGCTGTCTTTACTGTGCAAGAAGAGGTCGGTTTGCGCGGTGCCAAAACGGCTGCCTTTGGCATAAATGCTGATTTGTCCTTTGCCATAGATACGACAGGCGCTGCAGATATCCCAGGGAGTTCGCCCCAGGATTATATCGTACGTTTGGGGGGCGGTGTTGGAATTTCTGCTATAGATGGCTATACGATTACTCCGCAGACGCTCTTTGAATCACTGAAACAGATTTGCGAAGAACAAAATATCCGTTGGCAGGTACGGGTGGCCCCGCGTGGAGGTAATGACGCGGGAGCTGTCCATTTGGATAAGACGGGTGTTCCTTCCTGTGCGTTATCTATTCCCACGCGCAATATTCACTCGTGCGTGGAAGTGGAAGATAAGCAAGATATTACGGCAGTCTTTCAATTGGTATTATACGTAATGCAACAGGGGATAGCGGGTATAAAATAAAATGAATACAAAAAATATAATGGGCCAAAAACGAGGCGTATTTGTAAATGTTACTGATTACAGTAAACACGCAAATTATGCGTTGAACGCACAAGAGTTGGTTGCGTTTAATAAATTGGATTTAGCATACCGTACCTTGGTGGCGATACTCTTTAACTATGTACCTACTTCGGGCCACCCGGGGGGGAGTATTTCCAGTGGCCGCCTTGTGGAACATCTCTTATATAAAGAAATGGCGTACGATTTAAAACGTCCGCTCATTAACGAAAACGATATTATTTCTTACGCTGCCGGCCACAAGGCCTTGGGGTTGTATGCCATGTGGGCATTACGTAACGAATGTGCCCGCATTGCCGCCCCCGCCTTGTTGCCGACGAAAAAAGAGCAACAATTACGCTTGGAAGATTTATTGGGGTTCCGTCGTAATAAAGTGCAAGGAACGCCTTTGTTTACTAAATTTCATTCTAAACCGTTAGGCGGACATCCGGAGCCGCTCGTGCCCTTTGTTCGCACCAGTACCGGGGCCAGTGGCGTAGGCGATGGTTCCGCGGTAGGGCTTGCATTGGCGGCGGCAGACGCATACGGGAAAAAATGTCCGGTTATTCATATTATTGAAGGCGAAGGCGGACTTACCGCCGGACGCGTCAGCGAAGCCGCGGCGATAGCGGCAACGGCACAACTTAAAAATGTGGTATTTCACATAGATTGGAACGAAGCATCTATTGAAAGTGAGCGTGTAACCAGTGAAGGGCAAAATCCCGGTGATTATGTACAATGGAATCCGTGTGAATTTTTCCGCATCCATGATTTTAATGTAATTTACGTGCCTAACGGTCATGATTTTAACCAAATCCATGTGGCCCAACGCTTAGCCGCTAACATGAAAAATCACCAACCGACGGCCATTGTGTACCGCACCGTGAAAGGGTGGCGCTACGGCATTGAAGGCAAGGCCTCGCATGGCGGTGGGCATAAGTTTGCGTCTGAGGGTTTTTATCAGGCGTTAGCCGAATTTGAAAAAACATTTGGTGTATCTTTCCCACATTTTGAAGGAGAAAAAAACCCTGCCAATGTGGAAAAGTATTTTTGGGCGACGTTGCTTGTTATCCGACAAGCATTAGAAAAGGAAAAAACGACCGCCAAGTATATGGCTAAATTGCTTGCCGCGCGTGCGTCTACGCTCAAAAAAGCCAAACGCACCGTGCGCAAAAGTTTAGGTAACAGCCAAGCGCTCTATCTATTTTCACCGTCAAAAGTTCCGGCAGAGTTTAACTTTAAAAAAGACGAATCCTATGCCACGCGTAGCGTACTGGGAAATGTATTGGGCTACCTTAATAAACAAACCAAAGGCACCTTACTCGTCGGTTCTGCCGATTTGTACGGC